>JBIKWQ010000017.1:0-47864 GCA_044356215.1 Bdellovibrionota bacterium
GGCCGGCAAAACCTACCCGTAGCGAGAAAGTGGAGGTTGAGTTGATATTCGATTTTCGAGATGGGAAAAAACCGCACCAGACTACGCCAAGGCTACGTCTGGTCCGACAAAAGCCTCGTCGGCCGTAGCTTTAGCGAAGGCGGAGGTGTATCCCCTGAGATACATTGAGGATTTTTTCCCATCTCGAAAACTCGAAGAGCAGCTCAAGATCCGCTTTCGCAGTAGGGAGGGGTTTTGCCGGCCTTCCTTAGGTAGATGCCGTAGTTCCTAGAAGCTGGTAATATCTATGCCACGGCACAGAGAACATTTCGTTAAAGAGAATACTATGAACAACGACTCCCACAGAAACCCAGCGATTCGCACCATCATGATGCCGCGAGATACTAACGCGCTAGGCAGCATATTCGGCGGACACATCTTAAGCTTAATAGACTTAGCGGCCGGCCAACACGCCCGCACTGTAGCTCCTAAAAAATACGTCACTAAAATTATGCGGGAGGTAGAGTTTATCGCTCCCGTTTTTGTCGGGGACGCCGTCAGCTTTTACTGCTCAACTATCAAGCAGGGACGCACATCGATAACTGTCCAGGTTGATGTTGAGGCTGTCCGTGGTGTCGACAGTTTGCAAACTATAACTGTTACTACGGCGCAAGTTGTGATGGTCGCTGTCGATAGAGACAACAGGCCGATACCTATCTTTGAGCAGGTGTAGTTCTCCCGCTAAAACACCACCCCCAAAAGCCGCTCCCAGATCGAGTCAGGGGCGATCTTCTCTCCGGTGTAAAGTAGATCGCTTGGATCTAGATTGAACCCCGCCGCGACATTCCTTAAAGCTTTTGGCTTGTCGTTCTGGCGTAGCGTATCGAACTTCGTCAGAATCACCACACAAGGGATACCTAGATCCGCGCAGATCGCTTGAATCGCTAATTCATCATCCTGCGGGTCTCTTCGGCAATCATTGAGCAGAACAACCGCGCGTAGATGTCGGCGATTACGTAGGAAATCAACCGCCAAACGGGAGATCGCCTCGCGATCCTGCTTCGATAGCTTAGCGAAGCCAAACCCAGGCATATCAACAAGGCATAACGCTCTATCTACCCCGTTCCAAGATCCGGACACCTGATAGAAATTCAGCTCTCTTGTCGATCCTGGATTGCCACTTACACGGGCCACTTTCCGACCCGTTAATCGGTTAATAAAAGTTGACTTACCAACATTCGAGCGGCCGATAATAGCGATCTCTGGGAGATTCTGCTTGCGGATAGTCTCCAGTGATGGAGCGCCAAAGAGGAACTCAGCCGCGCGTATCACAACACCCCGTCTGGTACGATGTATCGTTAGGATCCTTAGGCAACGACCTCTCTAGCTTGGAAAGACGTCTGCCTAAAAAAGCGATGTAAAGAGCTAACGCGACCCAAACCGCTGTATATGCCCAGAAGAGATCGGGATATGTGTTCACCATTTTAAATACTCCGAGATAAATCATGCGCCGCTATCCGACGCTCCGCGACACCTATTCGGTAGCGTACCCAAATAAGCAAAGCTCCAAGAGCCATCAAAGCGAAAACCGACGCGCCGAAAGCCCACCAGTAAGATGGATCTTTAAGTCCACCACGCTCGATCACCTCTGGATGCAACCTGGCGCTCTGCGGCAAAAATTTAATGGAAACATAAACGATCGGAACTGAGAGCGCGCCGAGGATACCCAACACACTTCCGTGAATCGCGGTCTTAGCTGGATCTCCAAAATTTCTTAGGATCGTAAATGATAGAAAGATTAACCAGAGTACGAGAAACGTAACTAGGCGCGGCTCCTCCCACCGAAACCAGGTATTCCACGCGCTGTGGCCCCAGATCATCCCTGTAACTAAAACGATCGTGCAAAGGACAAAACCAACCTCTCCGGCCGCGACTGACAATATATCTGCCCGCTCTTTACGCGTAGCCAGATAGGTAACACTAGCGACAAATACCAACCCAAACGCGGCGTAACACGCTAAAGCGCTCCCTACATGGAAATAAAACACTCGCTGAACAGCTCCCATTACCTGCTCATCAGGAACAACCATAAAAACAAGATATTGCGCCGCGGCCACTAAGAGAGCCACGAGGAGAGTTGTAAGATAGTGGCGAGGGTTACAGCTGCTTTTCATATAGTTTCGCCGAAGCATATCAAGAATAGGAGCAGGGAGCAAAACCTCAATCCCTGACAACCGCCTCGTAGCTATTTACGCCTACCAAGAGAAAAGCCGTGGCCGAAATAAGAATTATCCCCGGCCAAATACTACCAGGCTGAACTCCTCCGTACAGAAGGCACTCAGTAGTTAACTCAACTCCCGCGAAAAACAGGGGGAAAAGCAGCGGCAAAGTTAACAGGGGAATAAGGACACCACGAAGTCTGGAGGTTCCAGCCACTCCCGATATCAATGTGATAAGCGCCGAAAGAGCTGCCGAAGCCCCCAGGCCGATCGTTGCTAGCTTAGCGAATACTGAAGTAAGATCCTGATCTAAAGCGGCGCTAGTAACAGCTATCAAAAGCAGCCAATTGATCCAAAAGAGCACGGCGCTGACAAACACCTTAGCCAGATAAAGCTGTGGGCCAGTCACACCGGCAAGAAGCAATCCTTCAAAACCGCGCACCTCTAGCTCAGCCTCGCTAGCTCTGGCACTGGCTGTTGTAGTTGTAATCAGAAAAACAACCCAGACAAGCATCGGATAGATCTTAGTGGTTGTCGCAGCATCAAGAACAGCAGAACTAACACCCGCGCCGATCAGGGCCGCCACGACTAGTGTTGTGCAGATAAGTAAGGTGACGAGCTCCTTTCCTCGAAGCTCCAAGGAAACCTCCTTAACGATCATCAATTTAAAAGTCTTTAGCCACCTGAGCATATCTTGCTGCCTAACGGTTCCCACTACGGTACTTATCTATCGTTTCATTTAGATCACTGATCGAGCCATCTTTACCGGAATCGGCGACCACTGAACCTCTATCCATAACAACTACTCTGCTCGCGATGTCTCTTAGCCTCGCCAGGTCGTGAGTGGCGATGATCGTGATGCCGCTCGTCCGGCTCTTCTCTGCCACAACGGTTCTTAAGGTCTCTGTCGCACGCTCATCTAAATTACTAGATGGCTCATCTAACAAAAGCACCTGCGGATTGCCCATAAGCGCTCTGGCTAGTGAAGCCTTGCTTTGCGCTCCACGTGATACCTCAGACACCGCGCGATCACGGAGATCCTCTAACCCCCACTCCCGAAGAGCCCCTTCTAAAAGATCTTTCGCTGAGGACCTATCTCGGAAAGCCATAAGCTTGGCATAAATCGCCAGGTTTTGCTCAAGCGATAGCTTAGAGTAAAGCGCCGTGTGATGCCCAGCGAAGCCAACTCGAGCGCCACTAGTTACCGAAACTTGACCGCGATCCGGCCTCGTAAGGCCCGCTAAAACTCGCAGCAACGTGCTCTTACCAGCGCCATTTGCGCCCAAAAGAAGCACTACATCGCCGGAGTGAAAACTAAGAGAGAGATCTCTAATAATCGTTTGAGAGCCGAAACGCTTTAGGATCTGGCGCGCCTCGACAGAGAGAATCGCAGGGTCGTCAATTTCACACCTCTTCGCGCTAGCCATGGCTCCGCAACTTTTCTAGCACCCGCCCTACTTCAATTGAAAGCTCGTCCTTTGCGCGTTCGTAATCCTCAAGACCAATCTTGCCCATATTAAAATCTAACTCTAGATCCTTTAACTCACGAAGCGCGCGCTCTTTAGAATCAACAAGTCGGCCAACCGACTCCGCAGCAACAGACTGCGCTTCGGCTAAGGTGCCACGCGATTCGAAGAAGGGAGCTAAAAGATAAAGTCCTACGCCAAAAGATGATGCCAGAGAGAGGGTTACCCAAATTGCGACACTACTTATCATATAGAATGCGCGACCTCCGCTTTGCTTTGACTGGCTACCTGCGACACCTTAGCCACCGGCACCGCGACGATAACTCCTCCGATGACCATAATTATAGCCCCGTACCAGAGCCAGACCTGCAGTGGGTTTACAAAAACTTTCATTGAGGCCTTTGTGCCGGTCTCATCTACACCAGCTAAGATCAAATAGAGATCCTCTCTTTGGCCCATTCTAAGGGCAACCTCGGTAGTTGTCTCCTTGTTCTTTGGATAGAATCTAAGCTCTGGGGATAAGATCCCTATAACAGAATCATCCTTTAATGAACGTGCGTTCACCCGAGCTTGAACAGCGCTATAGTTAGCGTGCTCCTCTTCATGAAATTCAATTAGCTCAAGAGAGAATCTTCCGACATTAAAACGCTCTCCAGGAGCTAGAGTAAACTCACGCTCTGTCTTGTGCGCCATCGAAGCTGTAATAGCCACGGTCATCATCACCACGCCGAAGTGAATGATATGAGCGCCATACTTAATTCTGTGGCGTCTGAAAAGCCGCGCTAATCCGCGCGCCGAGTAGCTTGGGGCCCCATCCAAAACAGCGGCACTCTGCGAGCGCAGTCCACGACCGATCTCTCCTAAGATCGTCATCACTACGAAGAAAGATATCGCGTATGCCAATACTGGGTAGAAGTCAGTTATACCAGCGGAAACGAGCGCTATCGCTACTACTAACGCTCCAGCCAATGGTACAGCGAAGGAGCTCACCATCTGCTTAAGAGAGGATCTGCGCCAAGCAATCGTCGGGCCTATACCCATTAAAAAAACAAGCGCCAAGAAGAGCGGCACATTTACAGCGTTAAAGAAAGGAATCCCCACGGTCTGTTTCTGTCCAGTGAATGCCTCCGAGAATACGGGGAACATTACTCCCCATAAGACCGCAAAGCAGATACTTAACAGCACCAAGTTATTGAGCAAGAAAACCGTTTCACGAGAGAAAAGACTTTCGATCGATCGATCTGGTCGTAGCTCCGCGCGGCGATATATTACGAGCGCCACAGCGAGCAAAACGATCGCCGCCAAATAAGTCAGAAAAACCCAACCTATATCGGTCGAGGCAAACGCGTGGACACTCTGTACTATCCCTGAACGGGTCAGGAAAGTTCCAAAGACCGTTAAGGCATAGGTCAAAACACAGAGAAATATATTCCAGGTCTTTAACATCCCCTTACGTTCCTGAACCATCACGGAGTGCAGAAAAGCCGTGGCCGTTAGCCACGGTAGGAAGGATGAGTTCTCTACAGGATCCCAAGCCCAAAATCCTCCCCATCCCAGCTCAAGATAAGCCCAGTGACCACCTAGCACTATCCCGGCCGTAAGAAAGGTCCAGCCTATTAGTGTCCAGCGCCTAGTTAAGCGGATCCAATCATTCGACATGTGGCCAGACGCCAGCGCCGCCATACAGAAAGCGTAAGGGATCGCGAGTCCAGTGAAACCTAGGTAAAGAGTCGGAGGATGAATCGCCATGTACTCATTCTGAAGCAATGGATTAAGTCCATTTCCATCTGGCATCACCATCGACGCTTTGAGGTAGCGAAAAGGGTTTGTCAGAAACAGCGTGATTGTTGTGAAGAATAGAGTCGATGAATTTAAGAACGCGTAGAGCCAAGGCAAAAGCGGTCGAGGGTACCGCAAAGACGCTTTCGCTACCGCAGCGCAGAAAGCTGCCACTAGACCGCACCAGAGAAGCATCGAGCCATCCATTCCACCCCAGATCGCCGTAATCTTATAGATCCACGGCATGGCGCGATTAGAATACTGCCAGATGTATTGAATTGAGTAATCGTTGTTGACAAAGCCGTAGCCTAAGCCAACAAGCGAAAGGAATAGCGCCAGCGCCACTCCTATCGTTGCCCGTCTAAGAGCCTCAACGAAGGCAGGTGACAGAAGTCGCTTGCTCAGACCAACATAAGCGCCTCCGATCACTCCCAGCAACGCTAAGAGCCAAGCGACACACAAGGCGAAATGCCCAAACTCAATCACGACACCCTCTCCTTAATTTAACTATCACCCCTTGCCGTGTCGGCCATCTTCTCTGGGGCCGCGCCAGGCATCGCCGGTTCGTACTTTGATGGGCACTGGGTCTGCAGCTTAGCGGCTACGATCTTGCCGCCCTTAAAATCTCCATCGATCAGTACATCTCTACCAGCCTGAAACATATCTGGTTTAAGATTGCGGTACTCCACTGGCACAACTGAACTACCACCGGCTGGATCACTAACACCAAAGCGCAAAAGAAAACCCGGCTCAGTCTGATATTCGATCGGGTCTACTACCTTCCCTCCCACCCTAATTCTGGGGAGGTCGCTGGCATGAGCTCTCGTCAATAACTCCGTTGGAGTCAGCACAAGCGAGCTGGTACCACTGGTGGCCTGATAGACCAACACACCGCCCGCTACGATGAAAAAAAGCACTAAGCTTATAAATATACGACCCATACGTCCCGCCATGCTATAACAGATAGCTGAAATTGGCGAGGGCGGGGGCAGGTCTTACCCGATCTCTTTAATCCTGGCCGCGAAAAGCTCCGAGGTCTTGACAACTACAGTGTCTCCTACCTTCACAACTCTTAGATTTTGAGGATACTTAGCCTTAACTGTCACATACCCTTCTGGGCTCTTTAGGGTAATTAGCTGCTTCTTTTTGTCTATAGCCTCAATAGTTAGAATATCAACACGCTCTCCAGCGATAACGGCCGCAGGCTTCTGCCCCTTCGCGGCGCGCCCGGCTAGGTCTACCCCTACTCCTGCTAACTCCATCTCCTCCGGTGTTGGCTTTCTAACCTGGAACTCAACTGCCTCAAAGTAATCTAGCTCTACAGTATCACCCTTCTCTACCTGCTTAAGGTTTCTGACCTCATTGCCTACCTTTAAAGGAACCAACCTTCCGTCATTTGTCTTTAGCGTCACGGCTCTCTTAGCGAGATCCACGCTCTCAACCTTAGCTGTCATCGTCTTTAACTCAGACTCCTCGCCTGCCAAGCCACCGCCCGGAAGAACACTACGCGATGATGTTTGAATAACGTTTAGACCCGATGGAGTTGTACTCTCGGATACAACATCTCCGGTGTAAGGAGTAGCGGAACACCCTACGAACAAAGCGGCTACAGTAACAACAGCAAGGCTTCTAAACATAATTCTCTCCATTTTTAGGCTTAAACAGCGACCGTAAAAAGCTACCCCGAATTACGACATCGTCGCAAGAGCTAACTCTCTACCCAATCCTCAAGCTCGGACCCAAGACGCTTGGTGACGAAACTCTTTAACTTATCACGAAGCTTGTTCTCTATCTGCCTGACTCGCTCCTTGCTGATATCTAAAGAATCAGAGAGATCTTGCAAGGTGAGCTTATCCTCGACAAGCACACGCCCTTGAAAGATCTCCAACTCCTTTGGGGTAAGGGTCTTCTCAAACTCTGCAATGCTATTAGCGAGGGCATCTCGCAACTGCTTCTTAGCTAACTGATCCTCGGCAGAGTCTCGATCACTTGGAATGACCGAGAGCAGGCTAGAATCGTTATCATCCTGCAGCGGCGCGTCAAAGCTCATATCTGAGCCCCCCAACCTCTGCGACATCTCAACGACTTCGCCCTCCTTAACGTTTAGCCTCTCAGCTAAGAGTTTGGTGGATGGGTAGATCCCCTCTCGCTCAAGACGGTCGCTCTCTTTCTTTAAGTTAAAGAAAAGTTTTCTCTGCGCCTGCGTGGTTCCGATCTTAACCATGCGCCAGTTGGCTATGATGTAACGAATTATATAGGCTCTGATCCACCAAACGGCGTAGGATGGGAATCTAACTCCGCGGTACGGATCAAAGTTTTTCACCGCCTCCATCAATCCTATATTCCCCTCCTGAATAAGATCGAGAACATTTTTAGCTACTCGCTCATAGTCACGCGAGATCTTAACCACCAGCCAGAGAGACCCGGATACTAGGGTATAGGCGGCTTCAGGACTTTGAGATTCTCGGTACTCAACCGCCGCGGCGTGCTCCGCTTCTTTGCTTAGCGGAGCGAAGCGCCGGATCTCGGCTAGGTAGGCATCTAAAGGGCTGTAGGGAACAACTCCGCGCTCATGGTCACCAAACGAGCTATCTTCAGTCTCTCCGCCAGTAGCGCTATCGTCATTTGAGAGATCATCGGGTGAAACCTCCAGCAGATCCCCCTCTACCGCGGGCAACTCATTATCAACGGGCGTCTCTGATGGCAGGAGCTCTCCTTCAAGGACAGGGACGTTGTCCTTGGCGCTCTCTTTATCATTCTTTATCTTTTTAGTTTTTTTCTTCACTGATGCCCCGGTTTAGCCTCATATACTCTACACCGAGACGACTCAAAGTCTCAATGAGCCTCGCTTGACTTGATCTCAAACAACTTCTGTCGCTCACTCGCCGAACATCTACCTGATCATGCTAAAAACATATGACAAACCTGCATTTAGCCCTTTAAGGGGCGCCCCATCTCTTAAGGAACTTGAGGTCTTTACCCGCCAGTTAGCCCTGATGACGCGAGCCGGAATCCCTATCCTTCCAGCTCTCGCGATGTTGAGGCGTCAAACTAAAACGCAAGCTTTTAGAGAATCTCTTGCCAGGCTCGAAGAGTCGATCTCTGATGGGCTATCAATCGCTCAAAGCATGGTCAATCAGACGCGGTGCTTTCCTAAATTTTACACCTCCCTGATAGCCGCGGGAGAGCAGTCCGGAATACTTGACCAGACCTTAGATACGATAGCACTAGAGTTGCGGTCGCGCCGAATCCTACGCTCTCGCATCTTACGCGCCGCGATCTACCCTGCTTTTGTAATCACAACACTTATAACGATTGTGGCCTTCCTGCTGATCTGTGTGGTGCCTACTTTTGAGGATCTCTTTAACGAAAATGGCGCCCCTCTTCCTTGGCTTACACAAAAGATCATTAACTTATCGCGGCTATTAAACAGTTCATCGACGAGTTTTATAACGCTCACTATTTTGGCGCTTGCCCCATTTTTTCAGCGCGCGAGATACTCGGCAAGAATAACTCATATCGCGTATGACATCTCGTGCCGAATCCCGCTCTGGAGATCGCTTACGCGAGCAAAACTCGCCTGTGAGTGCTCTTCTCTCTTAGCATCCCTCACAAGAGTGGGGATTCCCGTCCTTGAGGCTTTAAAGATCACGGGAGAAACGATCCAAAACGCGACGACAAAGAGAGAGCTAGAACTAATCCGCTCTCAGATTATTGAGGGAAACTCCTTAAGCGCGGCCTTCAAAAATTCAAAGCACTTCCCTGAGCTATTCGTTAACTTGATCGAGGCTGGTGAGAGCTCAGGCCAACTAGAGGCGATGCTAAGCAAAGCGGCTGCGCTGTACCACGAGGAACTCGAACAGGCATTTGAGCTATTAAAGCAGTTGATCGAACCAGCGCTGATACTGGCGATCGGGGCCGTAGTTGGAACTGTCGTCCTGGCGATCTACCTGCCCATATTCCAGATCGGTGATCTCTCAGGGGCTACAAATTTGTCGTAGTATACAAGGGAAGCGAGGCTACACCAACCGCAGTTCAGGTAGTTAGGGGACTTAATATTTTCGTGACTACTCAGCAGAAAAGGCACCCCCGACAGGGGGGTGTCAAGAAAGAAGATCCACGAAAATCGCCCATTTAGCGACGCCATAACTACAACGATCAAAAAATCCGGTGAGTAGTTAGGTAATTTCGCGAATCCGCATCTCTTAAAACAGCTTCTTATCTGATACGGGACTTGCTGCCCATAGAAGAAAGAGGCTGTGGGAGCTGGGATGTAAACTTAGGCGAGCTCAACGCCAAGAGGGAGTATAATTGTGAGATACCCTTCAATTCGGTTGACCTTAGGTTTTTTTGGGGGATGAAAATGATAGCGAGAGAATCAAGAAACGAGAGAGGTTTTTCAATCGTTGAGCTACTCGTTGTTGGAGCGATCTTCGGCATCCTAGCTCTCATTGCTGTTCCGCAGTACTCGATGTACCGCGAGCGAAGCTATAAGACAGCAGCAGCTAACGATCTGCGCAACATCGCCGCAGCGCAGGAGAGCTACTTCGCGCAGAACGCGAAATATTACGCCCTAACGACCTGCTCAAATGTGGACGCTCTCTCGCAGTGCGAGATTAACGGACTTCCAGGGGTAGCGCGCCTCTCAAAAGGAATAAATATGCAGATTGAGGCAGGACCATCTGGCTTCAAGGGAGAAGCTCGCCACGCCAAGAGCGATCTAGTATGCCGCTGGGATAGCACCCAGGGAGGCATGCTCGGCTGTACCCGATAGGGCTGGATTCCCGCTTTTTTGGCGGCTTAAAAAGTGCCACACTGAGGACCTCTCTTTCCTAATTATTTAAGTGGTGACGCTCCAGATGAAAACATCTAGATCTCTTTTAATAGCCCTTATTGCTCTAACGGTAACGTCAGGTTGCTCGTTCATCTTTGATCCTTCCACGAGGAAGGCACCATCGCGCAGAGGCGACAACGGCAACACAACAGCACCTGTTCTAGAGCAGACCGAATCAGGCGTTGAGGTGACCTGGGAGGTACCGAGTGATCCGGTCGATGGGTTTGTGATTCGTTATGGGCAAGATAAAGATAACTTAACAAAAGAGACTACCATATTTAAATCAGAGCTACGGGAGGAACGCGACTCTCAGTACGGTCCGGTTTATCGCTATGTTCTGCGCGATGTGGCTAAAGCAAGCAAAGTCTATGTAGCGGTAGCAGCTTTTAAGGGAGATATCATCTCTGAATTTAGCGCCGCCATGGGTGAGTAGAGTCCACGGGAAAAAACAGATCTCCAAATAGAGCGCTCTTGCATCTTCACAATTAAGGTGTGTCACAATCCTCCGGTATCTTGCTCCAAAGCTGAAATCCCGCGTTTTTCGAGGTCATCTCATTGTTGTAGGAGGATGGCACTTTGCAGTAAGTCGCAACTATCTCGCTTGATATCTTCTTTGCGTAGTCAACTCCAAAAGTCTCGTATGGAGCGTGCTCACTCCGAGTATCTTGGTTGACCAGGATGAAATGTGGAGAGCTCGTCTTAATTTTGTCGACTAGAAAATCCTCGCCGTAACTAAAGAAGAATGTCGGCATGAGATTGTGAAAACCAGCGGCACCTGGCATTCGTAATATAAAATTAAGCATCGTTCCCTCGGGAAGAACAAGCAAACTCGAGTCGCTTTTTCTCCGTCGATTAATGACTTCAATAAAAGATTTCGCGACCTCAACCTGACTCCGCGGGGCGCGTATAGTATCTATCGAGACGTCTGAATGATTAGGCGCGGAGTCCTCGCGCTCCTGCTGGGATAAAAGCGGTGTATCGCTCATCGCGACTGAAGGTAGCGTATATCTCTGAAAAAGCGACACTGAGGTAGCTACTAGAATAACCGGAACTCCTCTTCCTAAACCGATAAAGATAGACTTGCCGCTTTTCTCCCTGAGCAGCCCAAGAGAAACAACAATCGCTCCCCAATAGTATGGCCAGAAGATCGAGCCGTAGAGCGATATCGCGGGCGCGGCCATCGTTTTAACTCCAGCTAGTAGAAACGACACAAGCACTATGAGCGACTTACCACCCCCTGGCGCCATTCTGGGAATGAACGTTAAGGATGAAATAGCGACTAGAGAGACGCCAAGCGAAGCTATACCAAGCCACAGAAAGCCAAGCATTCTATCCCAAGAGATGAGGATACACTTCGCTAAGATCACTACGAAGGTCAGCACTTTGAGTATCGAACTCATCCTCGATCTGTCCGTGTAGACCCAAACACTCACGACAAGAGCGAATACCATGAAATTACTAAGCGCCGCGGGGAAATATCTGATCAGCGGATCGAATGAATACACCCCCACTCGCTTGTAAAATGCGGCTAAAAGCGGTGAGCTAACAAAGCTCCTAAACCACTCGATAAATCGCGCCCAATCGTGGAGGCCGACCCCCTCCGCGGTCAATAAGACTAGACTTAGTATCATCGGCGCGGCCGCGCAGAGTAGGGTCTGAATTAGCCAATATCTCAATTTAAACCGAGTCGCGAAGGGTGTTATAAAAACAACCGCTCCGAACAGAACAAACTCGTACTTAAGGCAGACTGAGAGTCCATATAGAAATCCAGACCAGAGCAACCTCGACCGCTTTCCACCATCGACGAAGGCAAGTAGCGCCAATAGGCTCCCCATAAAAGCGCTGGACGCGTATGGCATCGCGAAAGTGTACGGAAGGATAAAATTAAAAATACTATCACTGAATATCGTGACCAGGATGGCGCTGATCGCTATGCTCCAAGCCGATAATACCGTTGTCACCCGCGACAGGACCGCGAAGAGGAGTAGGACAAAAACAAAGCCATTTAGAATTCCGGCCGATAGGAGAACTGAGAGATTCTCCCCAAATATGCGAAATAGAAGCGCGTTAATCTGATATGAGGCGGGTGGAACCAGAAGATAGTAGTCTCTTATCGGCATCTCCCCGTGGTTCATCCGCCACGCCAGATAGATCTCGAAACCTCTGTCTATAATTATGTCGGTGACTCGGCCCCAGCAGAAGAAGGTCAAGTAGACATATAATAATGATATACTAAAAATGGCGAAAAAGTTGGATGATAAACGGCTGGCCGCCTTGGATTTACAGCCTTGGGCTGATATCGCACTTGTCATTTAACCCCTATTCCAACCGCCTTAAAACTACATCGCCCCACAACCCATGATCCCCGAAATTAGTACCGAGTGGATCGGCTACAAGCGACAATTCAGATGGCCCTACTAAGAGCAACCTAAAGGGAGCTGAGGCGCTGGGACCATTAGAGATCTCCGATTGCCATACGGTCTCACCGTTCAGCCGAATCATAAAGCGCATAGAGGACCTAACGTTCGCTATCTTTTCTGGACCGCATTTTCCCACCAACTGATATCGCCCCGAAGGTAAACGATATCGTAGCTCAGACCAGGCGTGCACCTTAATTCCAGAGGATATCCGCGTATCGCTAAACCCATATTCCTCTGGCATTCCTGGAGTTTGATAGATCGGCCCACCACCCCACGACTGGCTTACAGATACTGGGGAGATAGATGCTAACAAAATACTCTCGCCTATTCCCAGCCTAAAGAACTTCGAGAGACCCTCCGCTCTCGCCTGAGCCAAGACCAGCAATAGAGGAACTAGACACGCCAAACCAAGTGCTAATCTCGGACGACGATCAAGGCAGGCGAATATTCTGAGACGAGCGCGTGCTCCTAACGCCTCAAATGTTAGAGCTAACGCTCCCACCACGACAACAACGGAGACTATTCTCCACTCGTGGTGATTACGGGGAAAGAACACAAACGAGATATTCAGGGCGGCTAGCGCAGTTGTGACTGCGTACCAACCGGCCCTAGCCCCACTTCGAGAAGCCCACATCGCGGCAGCTGGAACAGCTGCCAGAAGATATCGTTCGTGCATCTCGGGGCAAAATGCGAAGAAACTAAAATTAACGACGAGAGCTAAGAGCCAAATATCAGACCTTTTGAGCAAGGCAAGCAGAAATACCGATATCGAGCTTAAGCAGAACAGCGCAAGGCCAAGACTTCTCGGGGTTAACCACTCAAAACCCGAGATTTTAAGCAGCGGAGCGGAGCTAGGTATCGCTCCTACTCCAATTAGCCGCCATAAATTCGCGGCATTATTGGAGGCATTTGGCATAATTCCTATATTACTCCAGTACGCGCCCTCCGCCTGAGCGATAGCTACTCCGGATATGATGAAGGGGAGAAAGCAGAGCGACACCGCGAGTATCGCACATGGAATCGCCCAGAGTAGCTTCCAATCTTTTACCACAGCCCTGATGTATAATCCGGCGAAGAGCGGGCCATAAACGACAGCCTGAAACTTAACAGTCACGGCGAGCGCGAACAACGCCGGACCGAGCATGTGTCTCCCTCTTTGATGCGCCAAAAGACCAAGAGAGATCGGGATCCACGGTAAGAGATCGACCTGTCCCCACTGAGGACCATCCGCGATAATCGCTGGATTGAAAACCGTAAGCCAGAAGATCCACGATTCACTCGGTTTAGTTCCTGAGTTTCTTAGTGATGAACCAACTTGATAGATTAAAAGCATCCACGAGCACCACACCAGGAGGACGATCCATGACTTAACGAGATTAGTCGATGGCGGCCCGACTGATAATCCGTCAAATATCTTTCCGCCAAGCCAGAGCCAATTTAACAAAAAAGGGGGGTAATTAGACTGAACCGATGAATAGCCTCCTGATTGAAGCTGAGTCATCCAACGAGTCATGGCTCCAAGGTCACCTCTGTGCCCTTCTGAGAGAGTGGCTACCACACAAACAACAAGCGCAAGTAGCCACCCGAGCGCCACACCCTCAGGAATCCCCTCTCCATTAACTCTATTATCTACCTGACTAGAGCTCGCCATTACTTGATCCGATATTATCTTATTAGCGCGGCTCGCCGAGATTAATTACCTTGTATCCATCAATATCCGGTTCGCTTCTCCACGATACCTTCGACTGGCAGACCTTGCACATACCAAAAAATCCGTCATACGCTGCGGGTTCAACCAGGGCCTGTGTCGGTCCTCGGCGATCTACCATTCGACGTAGATACTCACATCGACGCGCCTCTGGAAGAATCATAAAATGTCTTAAAGGAGAGAGACCATAAGGATTAACACGCGAACCCGATACCTCCATCTGGTTAGGCGCCTCGTTTAGAATAACCAAATTCGCGTTAGGTCGAGCCGCTATCCACTCTTTAATTTGCGGCCTTAAGTTGGGATATGTCGGCCCCTGCCACAAACTAGCTGAGGTAACACGTGAGAGAGCGGCTCTCGTATTCCCGCTATTCATTGATTGAATAAAGTGACTTAAGCAGAAAATAGAAACCAAAATCAGTCCAGTTCGATGCTGCCACCTCTGCCTCGGCGTTAAAGCCCCACCCGCACTAAGCGTCATTACAATCATCTCCCAAGTCACTATGTTACTCACATTATTAGGATGACTGCGCGCGACGTAATAAGTGGAGACAAGCCAAAGGTAGGCGAAAAATACGAGTCCGCTAAAACTACCAGGGACCGATCTATTCACCGCAAGGCGAGCGAAGAAATACGAGAACGCAAGTGAGAAGATATAAAAAGCGGTGAACTCATCAAACTGAATGGGGAGTGTTCCGAATGAACTGGCGTATAAGGTGGCGTATTCGTAAAATCCTAATAAGTCCAGGGGCGCGCCGCTTAAAAAAGCGTAAACGCAGATAAAAACCGAGACGCCGGCGAGTCCCAACAAAACCTCAGGGAGGAGAGACTTCTCAAAGTATGGTCGACGGAATGTTGTCGCTAACTTTAGACAGATGAAGAGAGATAGTGGCGCCAGTGTATAGAGCAAACTCTCGCTACTCCAGATAAACGCCAATACACTAAAAAGCACCATCAAAGCGGCCCAAAGCCCCCTGCCTCTCTCTTTACCAGAGACGACTCTCATAGCGCACAGAAGAGCTATTAATGATGGTAGGAAACGCGAGCCGGAAACGGATGGATAGGCGATTGGCCCCTTAAGATCCGGAAGCCAGCCCGCGAAAAAGAGAGAAACCGCGCAGGCGACCAAGGCGCTCAGGAGGGGCGATATCTTCGCTCTAAAGGCGAGAAAATAAAACAACAGCCCGGTCGTCATAAACGCCAGCGACGCGGCTACTAAACCAAACGCGTCGACCCCCTTTAGGTCAAACACCTTAGCTATTGATGCCGGTAACAAAATCACGCCGAATCCGTACTGGCTGGGAACATCCCACAACATTTGGCCCCCCGCGAGGACGGCGTAGAGAGGGGCGAGATAAAACGACCAGTGGTGTCGATCTTTTTCGGCGCTGAGCACCTGCGCTTTAACGAGAACTAAGATTATTAGTGCCGCCAAAGTGAAATGAACAACTTTAGAAAACTTAGACCCACCTCGACTTCGCCATAACACCTCTATTGGCAGCGCAACCGCGCCTATCGCGAGGCAGATCCCGATCGCCGCGTATCCCTTAAAAGCAAAGTAGCAACCACCGATTACTGGGATAAGGTTCGTTAAATCAGAGAATCTAGATTTATACGAACCCTCCAAACATCGCTCTTCAGCGCCCTCCGCAGATTTAGCTCGAAACCACTTATCTAAAAGTAGTGCGGCCAGAAAAGAGAGCTCAAAAACGATCGGCAGACTGAGATGAATAACTCTATCTCGTGACTCACCTATATTAGTTGGCAAAACTTGGAGCCAAATAATATAAAGGAAACATACAACGAAAGTACCGTAGAAAAAAAAGCGCGCGTTCGCCAAGAATCTTAGGCCGCTTAGGGTAATTTTTTTACCTGCCACGAGTCCTCTCTCGCTCATCAACAAAATCTTTAATCTCTGAGCTGGAATCAAGTCTCCGCCCCCTGTGTGTAATAGCTCGCACGATAAATTTAGGTCGCGCTTTTGACTCGTCGAGGATCTTGCCAACATACTCCCCAACTATAGCGGTAGCAAATAGCTGCAAACCACCAAAACCCAGGATCAACGACACTATAGTGGTTAAGCCACGAGGCACCGCCGGATCAAGCGCCCAAACGCAGAGATTAATCACTAGGGCTACTCCAGCCAGCGCCATTAAAGCCACTCCTCCTAGAAGCAAAAACTCAAGTGGCGCGTAGCTAAAACTAAAGATCCCTTTGCGAGCCCACCTGAAATTCTTCCGTAGATTATTCGTTGAAACTCCAAACATTCGCTCAGGCCTGTGGTAATCCACACCGGTCTGCTTAAATCCTACCCATGCCCGCAAGCCACGGAGAAACTGATCGGTTTCAGGAAGTCGCAGCATCTGTTCCACCACCCGACGATCAATTAATGAGAAATCGCCAGCGTCGAGAGGTATATTAATATCGGCCAAACCTCTAAAGACTCGATAAAAGGCCTTATAAGCAAAGCGCATAAATCTAGTCGCTTCACGCCGCACCCGACGTCCGTATACCACATCGAAACCATCTTCGCGCCACTTTTCAAAGAAAGCCGGAATAACCTCTGGGGGATCTTGCAGATCGCCATCTAGGAGCACCACAGCATGTCCAGTTGATATCTTCATACCACTCAGAAACGCGTTCTGCGATCCAAAATTGCGCGAGTGTTCCACTACAACTACCCATGGATCTTTAGCCGCGATCTCCGCCGCGACCTGGGCCGTGTTATCTGGACTGCCATCATTAACGAAAATGATCTCATACTCGACCTTCATCGAGCTAAAAACCTTGCGCAGGCGATCGTACATAATCGGAATCGCTTGCCCATCCATATAGCACGCTATCACAGCTGAGATCCGAATCGGCTCAGCGTCTCCAAGAGAGGCGGCTACTCGTGGGACAAACCTCTCTGCCCGCGCCCATTCGGTATAACTTTTAAGGCCCTCCTCAAAGGGAACATTAGCCTTCCAGCCTATCTTTTCCAGAGCTTTATCGGCGTTCCCGTACCAGTCCTTCAAATCCCAGGAGCGATTAACCATGCTCCCCCAAGCAGGCTCGCCTTCCAGCGCGAAGATTGATTTAGCGACACTCGCCACATCGCGCATCGTCATCTTTTTCGTCGAGGCTATATTTATCGATTCGCCGCGCGCTGTAGACACTCCGCGTGTGGCCGCTAGTAAAGTGGCTCTGATTACATCTGAGATATAAACAAAGTCACGTGATATATCAGGATCAACAAAAGGCGGATACCTCCCCTTTAAGCCGTGCTCTACAAGAGTTGGCAGCAACCTTTCAGGCTCTTCCCATGGCCCGAAAACTGAGTACAGCCTTAGGTTAACACACGGCAACTTTCTATGCTTCCCCCAGTGAGAGATCATGTAGGAGGCGGCAACCTTACTGACCGCGTAGTGGCTATTCGGATCCAGTGACCAATCCTCCTCCGATCCGGCGCAATTGACCCCGTACTCCGACTGAGTTCCGGCGTGCACAAAAGCGGCTAGGCCTATCTCCTCGGCGACGGAGAGTACATTTAACAAGCCGAGCACATTAGTTTGATAAATAATCTCAACTTTAGTCTGCTTAGCGTATCCGCCATATGTGGCGAAAAATAGCACTGTTCTTGGCCTGTAAGCGCGAAAGACATCTCTTACTTCGGCGGCTCTATTTATGTCGCATTTTACAAGAGATATATCGCTTACATCAACCAATCGCCACGGCACAGAGGCGTCGTGGACGATCGCGTGAAGGTCGTCACGAACTTCCCTGATAGCTCTAACTAAATTTGCCCCTATAAAACCGCCAGCGCCAAATACAAAAATCGGCCCCTCAAGATCCGCTACGAGATCAGCGATCGGTCGATCGTCAACAGCGTTAGTTGTCATCATTCTAGCGCCTCACGAATTACACTTAATATTCTTTCTCCCGATAGCCCGCTCTCCTCTTGATGCCATTTCTGCGATCCGTAGCGACCCGAAGGATATCCCGCGGCGCAGAGTGAGATCATATTTAAGTTGGGAATTCCGATTAAGCACGGAGCGATACTTTCCGACATGCCGGACGAACGGTAGTGCTCCTCGATAGTTATCAATTTGCCTATCGTTCCTATCGACCTCTTAAATACCTCATCAATCTCAATGATAGGAAACTCACCTACGGTCCAGAGCTCAACAGAATCCGGTGGTAGCTGTGGAAGTATGGAGATAACATTGCTTACTATCGGGCCCATGGCGACTACTACAACTTTAGATCCTCTAATTACACGCCTAAAGGTCGACCAAGATGAGCGAGCTTCCACTTCCCCAAAATTATCTACAGACGACCCCAATCTAAGATAAGCTGGTCCACGTCGATCAAGCGCCGCGTTAAGACACTTATCTACGTCACTCGCGAATGCCGGCGTGTAGACACGCATATTAGGGAGAGCGCGCATGACCCCAACATCCTCAAGGGCGTGATGCGAACCACCCATGATGCCATACCCGTATCCTCCACCATTTCCCACAAGTGTCACAGGTAGGTTATGAAAACATAGGTCATTTCGGATCTGCTCAAATGGCCGCAGAGCGATAAAAGGCGCTATGCTGTAGACGATCGGAGCGAATCCACGAGCCGCCAATCCAGCCGCGACAGAGATCGTATTCTGCTCGGCTACTCCGGTGTTAATAAAACGATCTCCCAATACCTCACGGACCCGCTCGAACGCCATGTAACCCAGATCGCCAGATAGAAGAACCAGGTCTTCGCGGGACTTCGCGAGATCGATAATAGTAGCGGCAAATTCCCTTCGCATGATCCTTAACTCTTCTCCTCACGGCCAGGCTGAATCATATCTCGTTCGCAAAATTCCAAAACACCCTGATACATCTCCGGTGTCATCGGAAGATAATGGGAGTCGACCGTCCCTTCAATTTCCGGTAATCCACGCCCCTTTATAGTTTCGGCGATAATAGCGAGCGGGCCACTCCGGTTTTCTGAAACTTCCCTGTAGGCTCTCAGCAGTGAGGCAAAATCGTGTCCCGAGGCGTGACTCACCGCAACTCCGAAGGAACTTAGCTTATCCGCTATAGGCTCCATGTTAAGGACATCGGTAGTTTTTCCAAATCCTTGAAGCCCGTTACGATCGATAAAAAAGATTAGGTTCCTAAGGCCGTGATGCGCGGCGAACGCGAAAGACTCCCAGACACTCCCTTCATTTAACTCACCATCACTTAGAACGCAAAAAACTCTTTCCGCTGGCAAATTCGGGGTAGAATTAAGTTTATTGCCGAGTGCCAGTCCCGCGCACAACCCCGGGCCGTGACCGAGACTACCGGTCGCGAAGGGCACACTCGGGATTCCTGATGGAGGAGGATGCACAGGAAAAATAGATCCATCCTTGTAGTACTGACTGATGAGTTCAGACTGGTTGATATCTCCCGCCGTAGCTAGAACTGAATATAACGCCGAAGCCGCGTGGCCCTTCGATAGCAAGATTACATCTCCAGGGCTCCAGCAGTAGAAGCGGATAAAAGTTAGGATCTCAACGCAAGACAACGCGCTTCCAACATGTCCAGACTTGGCCTCATAATGAAGCTTCAAAAGAAGCTTCTTAGCCGCTAAATTAGATTTCTTAAGAGACTCTACGACGGGAAAATGGTCCATTTGCCTCTCATTACTGGCACACTACACCCGCCAGAGTGCTAAACTGTGTGCACAAAAGCAATCCCTGTTTAAGTCTCTCGATCCGCGCTAATAAAGATCGACTGTGACAACATCCGAGCGAATGGAATACGCTCGAGAATATCGCCCATAAGTATAGATGGTTGCACAAGTATTTTAGGGATCCCTGGGACCAAGAAATCTCGGTATTCAACCTGAATATTCACAAAACCAACCTTCCCTAGGAGGCCCTCTATGAAAGACTTTGAGAAAGCCATCTCATCTGGCTCAAGGCGCGCTAGTTTCCTAAAAGGCGCGTAAGAGAAAATTAAGTATATATAGGGATTAAAGAGATTCGGCTCAAGAAAAACAATCCTACCTCCTGGTCTAAGTAGATCATGAATCGCCCTTAGGCAGTCCTCTAGCTGATAAAAAAGGTGGTGCAGGATCCCGTTACCAACCAGATAGTCAAATCTCTCGTGCTCTTCGATATGAATCTTCGTGAAATCGACAACATCAAAGGTAAGTTTCGGGTATCGGTAGTCCACTCGAGCTGTCTCTATGAAGGTTGGAGAACAGTCAATGCCTTTTACGAACATCCCGCTTTTCTTAGCGATGGAGTAGGCCATCGCTCCCGTTCCACACCCTATCTCTAGAACGCGCTTTTCCGAGTCACTATCCATTCGGGAGAGCATATAGTCACATCGGCGCTCGTATCGCGCGCGTGTGCTAAAGCTGTCCATAAAGCCCTGATTGAACCCGTTCTCATCTCTGATCGACGCCATAACTAAAGCTCTACCCCACCACCTCCAAATTAGCCCGCGGCACCACAACGGTTTCTCCCGAAAGCTCCGCCAGCCGAACCAGCGCCACCCTAGCTAGCGCGCCAGTCGCTATCTCCTTAGGCTCCTTCGGCAGCTCAACTATCTCACCCTGCAGACCAAAATACGGGACCCTGATGATTCGCACGCGACCTCCGACTCTAAGAGCACCCTGCATCACTCCGGACCCAGATAGATTGGCGGACTCCAATGAAGACGACCTCGTTGTAATTACCTCAGGTCTTAAAGCCCCAGCGCGAACTTGCGTGGCACCATTGATTGAGGCCGCGCATCCATGCGCTTGCTGTAGAAGCTTTAGAGCCCGCTCGTTCATCGGCAGCTCGCCAAACCCCTCCGTAATAATCAGTGTCATCGCTACCGGCTCATCACCAGTTAAAGCGATACCGATATCGTATCCAACGTAACTAGCTAAAGTTGTATCGTCTATTGATCCTGTGACAAAACCAACGGCACCTCGCTTAGCCGCGAGCTGCAACGCTGCTAGTGTTGGCGAGTGTCCTCCTATAAGGATCTCTCCTGCGCACGTCTCTGGAATATCAGCCTCAGTAATCTTATTACTGGCTTCAACATTAAGGAGTGAGATGACTCCATTCCGCTCACCACCCACTCCGAAGATTCCTTGAACTAAGGTAGCATCAGCCTTTATTACCGCACCCCGGCCATCATCTACGCTTTCAACCTCTCCAGATATGTATGCTCTAACAGAGATCTTGTCTGCCGGAGCGCGAATCCCAATGTGACCCGTTGCTTGAGATATAAACTCTATTACACCACTAATAGGAGCCTGAGCCTCTGTCTTAAATAACCCCCACAAACCACGCATCTGGGCGATTATATCTCCCCTCTCTACATTGTCTCCCGGCTTTACAACGATCTTCTCTATCGCATCTTCAGGGGTAATCCCTAAGATCTCTGGAATCTTGACGATCCTTAGCTCCCCCTCTCTAAGCGCCTCGGCGATCACTGTTTCTGGATTAACGTTCTCTCCAGGAGAAACCTTTACTGTGCCGGACCTTGTCGGCAGTTCTCGCCGCTTACGCACCGTTACACTTCCCGACACGCAGAGGCCTGGGGTCAGAGCACCGTTACTCATAAAACTCCCCCACTTATCTCAGAGACTCCGGACTCGTTAATAAGTCCTAATCTCTGATAAACTTCTCTCTGCGCCGAAATAGTAAAACTTTCAGGAGAGAACGGCCTGTTACGACCATCTACTATCACACCCTCTGCTCCCAATTTAACGACCCGTTCTACGGTCTTGCCAGCTCCCCCGCCTAAATTAACCTGCCTGTGCCTCGGCACCACTTTTAGGCGCGCCTCTAGCGCCTCATCCTTCGATACGAAGCGATGCACATCCCCAGCTATCACTTCACCTAGCTTGGTATCATTAATAAATATATCGGCTAGAACCTCTCCTTTTTTAAAGCTCTTTGGATAAACAGGAACAACCGCGACACCTATATAAACAACGCAATCGCGCTCAAAGATCTCCTGAGCTGCCGCTGGGTGGACAGATGAGAACACCCCTAGGTGAGGTAACATAAAGATCGAATCAACCGCGAGCTGCGTGACCCCTTCTAGCCCAAATCCATCAATCATCATTAACGCGGCTTGTGATCTAAGCGGCGCGTGGCTAAGCACACCACCAGAACCGATTACAGTGTCGAGCGCCAACATGTTAACTAACTCATAGCGATCCGAACCCTGCTTAAATACATCCGCGATCCCGCGTTCAGCGGTTCGAGACTCTACTCCTATAGCTAATGAGCGGTGATGCTTAAGCGATAAACTCAACGCCTCGCGGCAAACTGCCTGCTCAAGCCAGAGATCCTCTAGGGTCTGAGGAATTGAGGTCGGCCTAATCATTTTGTTACGAAGTCTATCGCGCAGCTCGCTGTCTTTAATCTCAAATGGCAGCCAACGCCTAATTCCCGCGACGCCTGCTTCTACTAAGACATTCGCCACAGAGTAACTCATTCCTAAATTGGCGCTCACTGTGCGGTTTGATGTCTGCTTACCACTTTGATCGCGAAATACCGAGAAAACATCGGTCGTCGCCCCGCCTATATCAACGCACAGAACACTCTGCCCTGTGCGCTGCGCGAATGTGTTTACCATATCGCCAACGGCTGCCGGAGTTGGCATCACCGCCACCGGAGTCCAAGAGAGTAGCTTTGAGTAACCGGGCGAATGACTCATCACATGCGAGAGGAAAAGCTCATGAATCGCCTCTCTCGCTGGTCCGATATTCTCACGATCTAAAGCTGGTCTAACGTTATCAACAACTATCACTTGGGCTATCTTACTTAAGATATCTTTAACGTGGCTGGCCGCGTCCTTATTTCCAGCGTAGATAACTGGTAAAGTAAGGGTATCACCAAACCGCGGACGGGGCGCGGCTGCGACTAAGATCTCAGCCATCTCGACAACGTGAGTGGCCGATCCACCATCAATTCCACCTGTAATAAGCACAATATCTGGCTTTATATGACGGATCCTCTCAATTCTCTCGTGGTCCTCGCGCCCATCATCAGCCGACACCGCCTCCATTACTATGGCACCCGCGCCAAGCGCGGCCCTCTCAGCGGACTCGGTTGAAAAAGTACGCACGACTCCCGCGACTAACATCTGCAAGCCCCCACCGGCGGAGCTTGTTGAGAGATATAGATCAATCCCGCGGCTTGGATCGGCGTCTGTTATTATAAAGCTATCATCGTCATTTAGGATCGCGCGACCGCTAAGCTCCTGAACCTCTTTAAACGAATTGAGAGCCCCAACTGTGACATCGGCTACTGGCTCCTCAACTGTAGTCGGAGCCTCACCGCGACCGGTCTGCCTCCAACCATCTCTAGTTAATTCAAATAGCAGCGCCTTAGTTGTGGTAGAGCCACAATCAGTAACCAAGACTGTCTTTAGACTCGCTGGATTAACTCGCATCATCCGATCCCCACAGCGGAACCCACCGCGACGGCCCAGTCTCTAACGATAAACTGAATTCTCTCTACTAAAAGCGCCAAACGAGCCATAACCGTAGAGCCAAAAAACGCACCGAAACACACCATAAGAAGCGGCCTACCCCAAGTAGCGCTCCGACTCCGTAACGATCCCTCGCGACCAAAGGTAAAGAAGAAATAATTTAAAACCAGTAGCAAGATCGCTACAAAGAGGGCGTTATTAAGGCTCTCCCAGATAGCCAGAGCTCCTCCCGACTCAAAAACCAGGAGTGGTTTGCAGCTACTAACTATCTGCGGGATAACCTCCGAGAAGAAGCCTCTGATCGCTAAAGCTCCACTAGCCCCCAGGGTAAAACCAATCACTAGCTTAGCCATCCACGAGTGGCGTCTTGAATAAAGAGTGTAGTAAAGAAGCCCAAAACCGATCGGTATAAGGTATAGAAGATATAGCGGCTGGTAGCGCTCTGATGTTGTGCCGTCTGGATAATGGGTAATTGTTGAGCCAAGGAGCGGATCGATAATTTGCGGCCAGAAAAAATCACGCAACACTAGAACTGGTGTTAGCCCGGCGGCGATTCCGATAAAGAGATGCTCAAAAAAACGGTAAAATCCGTTCTCTTTTATTAAAAAGCTAAAGATCGCCAGGGTAGCGATCCCACCAACCAGAGTTGATCCGCTGGTCCAGAGAGCTGCGCTATTCATGCCGCCCCCGCTTAAAACGATTTAACAGGGGGATCAGATTTCCAAGCGCTATCAGTAATATAATCATAATATGCGCCGCGCTAAGAGCTGTATTGGTAACGAGTAGATCCCGATTATCACTAGCCGGAAAGTTCTTGCGCAAAACTTCCGAATACCAAGCTGCTCCCGCTATTCCCTCTAACAAACCATTCAACTGCCCGGAGTCCAGGAAAATATACGCTTCAGGGATAGTAATCGAAGTGCACCCGTGAACTAGGGTTGGACGATACCCCTTCTTCTGAAAGAACTGCACGACTGTGTCAAAAACACCAACTAACCCGGTTACCTCAGCCACTAACTTAACTCGCTCAACCCCACCGATCTGAGCGAAACGGGGAAAATGCGCTATCGGCATACCAGTCACGTCACGACCGAGAAACTTTGCAATATCAGGGGCGCTCACTAGAGCCTGAATAAAGATCGCCGCACCTGGCTTGTATCCGGCGTTAATCCAATCTTCGCCGTATCTCCATGTCTGCCCCGGATGCTCACGCTCAAGGCGCTGGGCGACCTCTTGCGGTACGCGAGTTAGGAAACGCTCTGACTGCTGGTATTGAGACAGGAGTATCACTGGAACTCGTCGCCTTAATAAGTGCTCGATGATCACCACTGCTTGTGGCTCATTCTCGGCGATCGTATTAGGCCCGAAATCAAGCCACACCATAGCGACCTCACCGGGGGCGAATGTGACTCCTTGCATCACATCATACATCCTCTCGGCGGATACCATTCGCGATGGGGCTCGTGATATCCCCAAGAAAACTGGAGCGCCAACCGCTAAGATCATCAGCAGATAAATTAACCTTCGGGGGATACTCACTTCTTATCTCCCCCACTCTTGGCCGATTCGATCGACAACCACATCCGGATCGCCAACATCAATCCAGCGACCCCCGCGCCTAAACGAATCGCTCTAAAAGCCGCGCTATTAGGCACCTCTAGAAGCCACTGTCTAATCGACGGCATATCCTCGTAAATAACCTTTCCAAAAGAGATCTGACCCAACATTACAACAAGTGCTGCCGCCATCATCAAACCCGACTCAAATGTTTGAATTCTAAAGGCGCGGTAAGCGGCCGCCGCTATATAGACACCTAAGAGAGCGAACATACTCGCCCCTAGATGATTAAAGAGCCCGTCGTAAAGGAAATCATAGAGCCTTGAGCTAAACTTAGTCCCGCTCTCTTTTCGCTTCAAGATAGCGTAAGATGAGGCGACCTTAGCCGCTCGCTGAGATACTTGAGCTAACGCTGATTCATTAGTCGCGTCTAGATTATTCCATTGATTTCCTGATAGCGCGCTTACAGATTCACGCAGGCCTAACAGCTCTTGCTCACTATCTCTAATTAGCTGTGTGGTAGCTAAATCACCTTGCGCTATCTCAATGATACGGGACTCTTCCGCTTTAATCTTCTCGATAATACGAAGCGAATAAGATTCAAGGGCGCTTACCCTTTTACTTAACTCAGGCACCCCAGTTGGAGAGAAGCTCCGTTCGTTTCCCGCGCCTAACTTGGCGTCTTCTACGATCCGTGCGGCGAAATCACCGATTATCTGCACGTCTCGAATCTTGCTCGCGCTGTGTCGCGTCATCATCCAGTGCGCTAACGTTGAGCCTATCATTACTAATAGCCCCAGCAACAAAGCGGCGCTGTACTGCCAGCCTCGTTTCAAGAAGATAAACTTCGACCCGTGAGCCATTAGGATATTTATCACGCCCAATCCGATCGCCATCGAGCTAACAGCGATAAAGCCATTTGAGATAGCCTCGTGCGCCGACTTAATTTTAGTTCCCTCGATAATGCTCTCAGGAGTTATGAAATAAAGAAAAAAGTAGATACCACCAAGAAATGTGATAACTCTTAAAGCCAGCGCACGAGTATCCCTTCTCACTCCTCCGCCGCTGAGACCTTGATTACGCTCCTCCATCGCTCTATTTGCCCTCCCAACCTAAAGACAAAAGATTAAGGGGTTTAAACCAAGAGAGCTCTGGGAACCAATTTGAAATGGTCGCTGAGATCACTCCGACACATATAATCGCTACGATGATTAACTTGAAACGATCCTGCGCCGCTACTGTACCAACCTGAATCGGATCCCGACTAAGATAAGCCGAGGCTCCAAAAAGCTCCTCACCAATTAAGGTGTAATCACAGGTACAGATAAAGAAAGCGACCTGCTCCGGACTAGCGCTAGCCGCAACCTGTCGTGCTCCAACCTGTTGTCCTGCCTCGCTTAACACGAGGGATTCAGCGGCGAACGATCCGAACAAAAAAGCCGCTCCTGGCTTCTCGCGGTGCAGGAGCCCCATATACCCCGAAGCAAACGCGAACTGCTCACTTGAGAGAAACATAATACTCTCAGGATCAAATAATGATGAACGCCCCGCTTCGTTATACGCATCACGTACACTATCCTCAACTACAGCCATCGCTTCTGGAGAATACTGTGGAACAAGTAATTTAAGTTTATATTGCGCGACTCTCTTCGCTATCGATCGCAGAACGCCTAAGCACGCATAGAGAACCGGACCGACATCGGTTAAAGCTGTGGTGAATGAGACAGCGCGCCCCTGCTCGGCGCATCTACCGACTGCGCCTTCTATAGCGTCGACCCCCGGAATACGACGGATATTGTGCTCGAATCCTTTATTAATCCGCTTAAACTCACGGAAGAGAAGCAAAAAAGCGGCTACTAGAAGAGCTATTACCGCGGGCGTGGCGTGTTCTAATCCGTTCATGCCGCAGGCGCCTCCTCTTTCTGGGCGCCACCACGTTTAAGCTCATCGCGACTACTAGCATTCTCAAGTAGCACAATAAGCTCCTCTACTCGTTCACTTGAACTTAAGAGCTTGCCGATTACAGGGACTAGCTCCGCTCCAAAGAGTGCTCGTTGGACCCCTTCGGTCGCTCCGTACAACTCTCTAGCAACACCGGTTAGGGGCTTAAAGCACTCAAGGAAAAAGATCGCGGGCGCTACCATGCGGCGCCTTACAAGAATTTGGGCGACATCCTCAAGGCTTTGAATTGGCTCGGTTTTTAACATGGCTAGCGGCTAGGGTAGTAGAATTTAGGGCGGAGGAAAAGTGATTATAGGCAGTGACCGGGGCGCCGCAGTTATTTTTCAACACAGAGGACGCAGAGGACACAGAGAACGGCTATTTTATGGGCAATTATGGGGCTTTCTCTATGTCCTCTGCGGTCAAAAATTTGACTTATTATCGCAGCAGTTTACCAAAAACACTGCGACGCCCTGGGAAGCGCCAGGGATGCGGTCCCGAAAAATTCAAGATCCTTTGCTTTTTTGAGCACCTGCAACATTTTTATCTGCCTTAACTGCTTTCCTTAAGATAATCCGCTCACCCCCTGAAACCAAACCGCGTTAGAGGCATCAGAAGATCTGTAGGATTTATTCTTAGTAGGTTTTATTGTGCGCACGAAACGACCTGAGCTGGTCCTTAGCTCTCTAACTGAGCATATTAACGACGCAGTTCGATCTATTGAGGCTCTATGCCTAGCGGTCTCGTGCTCATCAGCTCTTCTCATCCCCGCTCAAAATGTATCAGCCGCGCCTGCAAATAATATTCAGACCTACCCAGGTGAATACGTAATTACTAAGAGAACAAGTAACACCGGCCCAATTGGATTGTCAGTCAGTCAGTTATCGGACAACAGCTCAAGTGCTACGAATAATTTAGAACAGCTCGGTAAATATGGAAGAGTAGTTAAACGGATTAACCGCGGAACAGATTTAGTTGTAGCGAGCGATCTTACGAATAAAGTCACACCCGGATCCCCTCAGGTAGCTGCTCTCTCAAATACCGAACCCGACTCCGACTTCTGCAAGAACTTAATCTCGGCTGGCTTAGCTGAAACATGCACACCAAACTATAAACTTTCAATCCTGCAAACATCTGAGAGAGATCCACTGAGCTCACTTCTTTGGGGATTAGGCGATAGTGCAGGGATCGCCGCTGAGAGCGGCTGGGGGATCTCACAAGGCTCACGTCAGGTCGTGGTTGCCGTAATCGATACCGGTATCGACTACACTCATGAGGATCTCGCGAACAATATATGGACTAATCCATTTGAGCGCCCTGGAAATGGCTTAGATGATGATGGGAACGGGGTTATCGATGATGTACACGGAGCGAGGTTTATCTCTGCGGGAATCACCGGAGATCCTTTAGATGATAATCAACACGGAACTCACGTCGCTGGAACGATCGGAGCTGTTCACGGAAACGGTCTAGGAGTTAGGGGGGTAGCTCCGTTTGTCACACTTTTGCCGATTAAATTCCTTGATGGCAATGGCTCAGGCCGATTATCTGACGCTATCGCGGCGATCGATTACATGATCGATCTAAAGATCCGCCTCGGTGTTAACATCAAGATAGCCAATAATTCGTGGGGTGGCGGAGGCTATTCACCCGCTCTTGAGGCCGCGATTCGCCGCGCTTACGACGCGGGAATTATCTTCGTCGCCGCCGCTGGAAACAGCGGAACCGACAACGACTCGAGCCCAACCTTCCCAGCGAGCTACGACCTGCCAAATATAATCTCGGTCGCCGCGATCGATCAGAATCAGAATTTAGCTCCATTCTCAAACTACGGGGCCTACTCTGTTGATATAGCCGCTCCTGGGGTATCGATCATAAGCACACTCCCCGGCCAGCGATACGGGGCGCTGTCGGGAACATCGATGGCTACTCCGCACGTCTCTGGGGCGCTTGCTCTACTCTTTGCTTTCCAAGATGGACTCTCGGTTGAGAGCGCTATCACCAGAACACTTGAGACCGGACGAGACTCAGCGACTCTAGCCAGCCCCGATGGATCGATAGCTTATGTGAAATCAAAGCGGATCTTAAATGTCCCTCGACTTCTTAGAAACGAGAGAACCCCAGTTAGCGATCCCAACGCTAGCCTTCCTGCGTGTGGGTATGACTTTAATCTCTCCAACACAACCGACTCTCCTGGTCTTGATCAAGCCGCGGATCTGACAAACCCAGTAAACCAAGCTGATGAGGGTGATATTCGCGAGATAGCGCTTCCCTTTGATTTCCCATTCTTTCAAACTAGCACTAGATCGATCTTTATCTCGCCAAACGGGCTCGTTTACTTATCGCCTCCGCGTGGTTCTGATTATCAGATAGCGTCGCGTGCCCCAAATTTCTCAATCGCGGCTTTCCAGAGCGATCTAACTCCGCGGAACGCTAGACAGGGGGCTAGGGTTTACGTAGCCGAAGACAGGACTGTGATCTATTGGAGCTCTGAGATGTACGCATACCCAGGGCTCGGACCTGTCACCGCCAGGTTGACTCTCTTCCGGAATGGGACGATCCGATCAACCGTTAGCTTTGAGAATTCAAACGATCCGGATCGATTGGCCTCACTAGCCTTAGGAAACGGTCTTATATCTCCAGCTTCACCACCTCAGGGATTAATCGGGGCTAGCGCCGGAACCACTAAACAATCAAGCACACTTGATATCGGTGATGCTCAAAGAAAGTTAGCCTCTAAAGGGGGATCGATCTTAAATTTAGCTGTTACTATGGTGCCAAACTGCTTCTCAGTACCAACACCTGTGCCAAATATTCCGGTCCCACCTGCCGCCTCCCCGGCACCACAACCTCCTACACCGCAAGATCCACCAACAAGCCCCCCTCCCACTGACAGCGGAAGCTTGGCTAAGGTATCCTCTATTCGTATGCGCTACGCGACAAGGGAGCGAAACATCTCTGTAAGGCTACGCGGCTCCGGAACAGGAGCAGTAGTTCTGCGCGGCGCAGTAAATGGCACGGTCTGCCCGCAGGTAATCACATCTGATTTATCGCAGGGCATTGGGGCTCTTAGACTCTCCTCTCTGCCCGCCAGCGCCAGACGCATTGAGGTGTTTAACGAAGATACAGGAGATGCTGTAAGCATCCCTTCTAGCCGGCGCGGACGCGTTAGAAGATTATCACAGCAGCGACTCTGTTCGGGGGTGTTTGGTTTGTAATGAATTGGGTATGGGCGCTGATGCGCGCCTGTTATTTAGGGAAAAGCGGCAAAACCTCGCTTACGCGATGTTTTGTTAGAAACGGCGCGTCCGCGCCGTTTAGGTAGATGCTGCTGTTACCAGAAGCTGATACTATCTGTGGCATGACACAGAGAACATTCGCTTAAACTTAACTGGGCATCGAAGAGTAAGACTGCACGCAGAGAGCGGTTTCTAGCTGATATGGAACGGGTAGTTCCATGGAAAGAGCTTGAGGAAGTAGTTAGTCCTGTTGCTCCAAGTATGAAACCTGGACAGTTGGGAGGACGGCCAGCGTACCCGCTTAGCGTCATGCTGCGGATATACCTTTGTCAGACTTGGTATAATCTCTCAGAACTAAGGTTCGCTACAGGGGAATTAAAAAGAACTATCTGCACTTGAACATCCTCTGCATGCTATCCAGTCTTTACTTGAAGAGACGGGTTCTGCTCGCGTCATGGGAGCAGTGTATCTAAAGCGGCCATTTTCCCGCAAATTACATAGCGGTGGCGGGTCAAACATCGCAATTTCAGATCCTAGACGGCGCGATTAGCGCCGTTACCGAGCAAAAACTCGCGTAAGCGAGGTTTTGCCTCGTCTCCTTAGAGTTACTTCGCTAAAAGAATTCTAGAAACTTAGACTTTAAAGACCGACTACGCTTCGTATCACGCTCTACAGTTATGAAAACATTCACTCTGCGAGAGGCCAATGAGATTAGATCAAAGGGCTGGGTGTCTTGAGATAAAGAGTTAAAAGCTACCGCTCTGACTGCGGCAGACTGACGCCTTCCATCATGCCGGCGCACCGGAGCGAGCTTCTGCGGAAATCAACTATTTTCTCACTGTATAACCTGGGTCGGCGCCCCCAAGCTGTCACCACGCCGAACACATGCCCCTGATCTACCTCACCCTGATTTATTTCTGCTCGGTCACTAATAAAAGTACAAATTAGTTTTCCCTGCCTCGTGACTTGTCCTATGTAGACCATTTCCGAATCGAACATTCCTGAGGCCTTCACCCTGTAGTCAGAAAACTTTATCTCCGCCCCTGTCAGGGCGATCTTAACAAGATCCCCCTCTGAGCGGATAGACAATGGGTGATTAGCGTCAAGATCGTGCACTGTAGGCATGGACACCGAAAAGATCTCATCTCTGTCACAACCAGGAACAGCTAACGCCCCTAGAACCAGGGCCGCCATTTCAAAGAAGCCCCTTCTGTTGGTAGTTCGATTAGTTTCAGTTTGCCCCTGAGATAATCCTGTTGACATCACCCACCCCCAAATAAAAATACCCAAAACTCTGTTCGACTATACTCCAGCCATCACCTTAGTCAAACGCTATCGCGACAAACTAGGGCGTCGCAGTTCTTTTTCACCACAGAGGGCGCAGGTGACGCAGAGAACAGGCCATTTTATTGGCAATTATGAGGATTTTCTGTGCCCTCTGCGTCCTCTATGGTAAAAAATATTTTACTAACTATCCCAGCAGCTTACCAAAAACACTGCGACGCCCTCTTCTGCTATCCCCTAGTCTGGGGTGCTAAGTACGAAAATTTAACTCTATAAAGTTCGAGAATCTCTTTCCCAGCTCTCGCACTGAGGAGGTCTTTCCAACCTGTCTCGCTCCACTGAGTAGCAATGGCTTGCGAGACCTGGCCTCTTTCCAATCAACAAAGAACTGATCTATGTCGCGTCTGGCGTAAGTGGCTGTATCTATGGAGCAAATAAATTTAAACTAACCGAATACAAGGTAATATTCTTATGCAGCCTGTTAGAATACAAGGTAATATTATGAGGTGCGATGTAAAAGAGTGCTGTTGAAGTTGCAAGGGATCGCGGACTTTAGAGAACCTGCCACGCCCTGTCCCACTAAGAGTGTAACATTCACATCTCGCATAATCTTGTTGATATGTGAATATTACAAGTGTAATATATTCATATCGATATGATTACCTGAGTATGAATAGTTACAGGCATGGAAAGCGTCAGAAAACTTAAAAAACTAAGGACCACGACTAGGGCATCGCAGTTCTTTATCACCACAGAGGACGCAGAGGACACAGAGAACGGCCATTTTATGGGCAATTATGGGGTTTTCTCTGTGTCCTCTGCGTCCTCTGTGGTAAAAAATATTTTACTAATTGTCTCACCAACTTACCAAAAACACTGCGACACCCTGGACCACGACCTTCTCCACTGCAGATGCGCGCCGAGTAGGGGTATCCACTCGGATGCTAACCTATTTGGTGAGTCAGGGGGAAATAGAGCGGCGAGCTCACGGCCTTTACTGTTTCCCGGACTACATTGACGAACTTGACCTGCACGGCATTCTTCAAGAACTACTCAAGATCGTCCCTGATGCCATCGTCGGTCTTGAGACCGCGTTGCAGCTTTACAATCTGAGTGATGAGCCGACTAGAACGATCCACTTAATCGTCAGTCAAAGTAATGCGCCTACTCGCAGACTCCCAGACGTCCGGTTCTTTCGCGTCAGAATGCCGCTTTCTCAATTCAAGACCCAAAAGGTCAGGGGATCAAGGGTGACGACGATTGAGCAGACAATGGTGGACTTACTCAGGGCAGGACACTCAATTTCTGATATGGTTAAGATATTTCATGGAGCGCAGCGTCAAAGAATGACCGTTGACCTCTCGCAGTTGATGAAACTTGGCGAGCGCTTCCATGTAAAGGGTAAAGTAGCGCGAGTTATCGAAGCGGTGTATTAAGTGAAGGAGCAGGAGTTACGCATAAAACTGAAGCAGCTTGCCAAAGACCTACGGCTCCGTACCCCGGTAGCCCACATTTATGTCAGTGCTTAAATAAATACTATGGGTATCTAAAGCCACACTTGCGCAGACGCGATTGTCCGGGTGAAAACATGGTGGCGAACTGGATCGTCAGCAACACACATCGCTCCAGTTGGGACTAGCACTCCGACTCAAACCAAGCGAACCCCTCAAAAACACCCCCAGCTCCCCTGACGCCAAACCTACTTCCCTTTCCTAGCCCGCGCTAACTCCTCTTCCAGTAAAGAGATATGCTCGCCCTTTGTCTCTTCTATCAATCTTAGTTTATCTTCTAGCGCCCCCTTAGCTCCTGAGATCTTTTTTATCGCTTGATTCTCTGTGGCGCTTAGTGCCGTCGACAGCTCACTTAACTGCTCAACTAACTCGGCCTCACGTTTTTTCGCGTTTAATGGCTGCGGTCTAGCGCGCATCTGACTGACTCTCCGGTCTAGATCACTTTGAGCTGTTGAGACCCTTTTTAACCTAGCCTTAATCTCTCCTAACTCATCTTCTGCATCCACAATCTTAGACACCATCGCTATATTGTCCGCGTCCTGTTGCAGAGATCTGATCCGAGATCCTTGAGCTGTTATCTCACTTTGCAGCTGTCGCAAAATTCCCCGCCTCTCAACAAACCTATCACGTAGCTCCGCGGACGATAGCAAGGTCGATGGTGATATCTCATCGCCGTTAATCTCTTTGAAAGCTGATTTAACCTCACCATTTGTACCGAGCACCATTAATAACGCGCTGAGTCGTTCCCCCGCCTGAGGCGCCTCTGGTAATCGTCCGATACACACAAGCTCCTGATCGTCGTCCTTAGATGGGATCCAGGTTGCCGCTACCGCGCGCGGAGGCTTATCTCCACTTGCCGCGACCATGATTACCTGTTCCACCTCCCCTGAAAACGCAACCTTGTCAGCTATAGTAACCTGCCTCGCATCTTGGGCGTTACCACTTCCTGCCGTAAGTGATGCGACGATAAATGTCGCTAAAATATTTAGGAGGGCTGATCTACATCTACTCCAACTGACCATAGAACTCCTCCTCTTTGTCAGTCTCCGTCTCGCGTTTTAACGATGCGGGAGTCGAGGTCCTCTCGTCTCTATCTTTTGGTTCAGCGCGATCCTTGGCGATCGCGTTCTTTAAAGCTTTTACCCGCTCCGCTCTCTCAAGAGCTTGATCAAATCCGATCGATGTCTCTGGCTCTAGGAGCTTTAAAGTTAACTCGATCCATCGCGACTCACGTTGAATCGTCTCCCTGCTTAAGAAAACTAAGCGCCCCTCCTGCGAGATCCTCTGCGATAGATCAAAATCCCTTAGTTCGCGATCTAAGCGCCGCTGACGCTCACGCAGATCGTCACGCGCGGAATCGATCTCAGAGTCCGCGCGGCCAAGCCGCACATCAGCGGTTTTACGAAGGGTACTACCGTCGGAGACATAGCTGTGAAGATCATCGATCGACTGCCGCTGCTCATCAACCTGCTTTTGGGCTGTCTGAATCTCAGACTCGATCGATGAAAGCTCTTGCCAGATCGAGAACCAGCGACTTAGCTCTGTCTCGGTTCCTTGATCTATTCCAGAGATTCGCGCCTTTTCTAGGGTCCAAGAGCCCGACTCGCGCGATATTGGGTCATCATAGTCACCGGCATATCTTCCCTCTCCAGTTTCAGATCCCGTCAATCTTAGGCGAACATCACTCTGCCCGATTACTAAAGGCTGTCTAGTTTTGCCAAATGGATCGATCGGCGCTATGCGCTGAGCCGACACCCGCAGATCCCCAATCGCGACAGCTAGGCTCTGTTCATTAGCTCGTTTCGCCACGATGAAAGGGAAGACACGTTTAGGTGAGTCACTCTTTAAAGTTCCGACATATACCCCGGGAGCTAGGTCTGGAAACGCCGCGGTGTACCATCGCGCGAGCAAGAACACCGAGCCGCCAAGAAGAGCCAATAGAGCCAGTGCGATAAAGATAAAACGTCGCATACCGGTCTATTCGACACTATGTTAGCGCCGTTTGTAAACGTGGAAAGGGAGAATTGTAGCTGCGACTTTCGATGTGATTTAACCCCCTACAAGCAAGAACTACTTAGTGGTATATATGTAATTTCGAGAGAGCAACCCTAAGGAGCCCGTAACATGAGTATCCCCATCGCAATTCAACTCATTATAGCTCTAGGAATATTCAACGTCTGGGTGATTCGCTTCAACAAACCCACGGCGTTTCGTGGCGGAAACGCTCAAACGATGGCTGAGGAGTTTCGGGTTTACGGTCTCTCTGATGGCATGCGGAGATTAGTTGGGGCTCTAAAATTGAGTCTAGCAGCTCTTCTGATTGTTGGTATCTGGGTACCAACGATCGCTGTAGTAGCCGCTTTGTGTATGGCTTTCCTAATGTTGGTAGCCGTCGCCATGCACGTCAAGGTATCCGACCCGATTACAAAAGCAGTTCCTGCGTTCTGTATGATGGCGCTGTCGCTTGCGGTTGTTTTGTCTTAAACATTATCCAGCTTAAGCGACAAACACTTAGCGGCGCCACCCGCTTTAATAAACTCGCTCAACTCCACAGGATACGCGGTGAATCCGTGGCGCTCAAGAAGCTTGTACGTCTCTAAACATCCCGCCGGAAGTACAACATCCTTGCCAAGCACGACCGCGTTACAGACAAATTGAGTGGCGTCCTGCGCTGGGACACGAATCAACTCAATAGATCTCTCTAAACGAGCCAGATCCTCGGCGTTGAACGCCCCGGGGTGGACCATCGCGAGCTTATCTGTCAGGGGACAAAAGCAGGTATCTAGATGGTAGAATCGGGGATCCTGTAGCTGCACCTGTATCAGATCACCGCACCCCACGATCTTAGCGGCCTCCTCGTTAGCTTCTCGATCAGTTCGAAAACCGTAGCCGCAAAACAACTTAGAGCCAGCAAAGAGGGCGTCTCCCTCCCCTTCAAACGATCCACTAGTGACCTCACTTACGCTAAAGCCGCGCGCCTGAAACCACTCTCTAAAAAACGGCTCCTCACCCGCGCGCTCTTTGTGGCGAAACTTTGAGAGAACGACCTGCTTGTCACGAATCAGTCCCGCATTCGCTGTGAACACCATATCTGGCCAACCATCGGCGTGCTCTACATACTCAAGCCATCCACCGAGCCTTAAGATGTGGTGATGGAGGTTCATCCACTGCGAAGACGCCAGAGATTTTTCTGGGGTTTTTGAGAGGTCCATCCACGGGTTGATCTGATACCGGACATCGTAGTCTTTGGGCCGACATACGAGCCATCGACCGTTGGTGAAAAGAGGTGAATTCGGATTGCTTGTTAACATAGAGTTAGCTTTTCTTGAGTAGTTACACCTTATCTTAACACACCATTCGATACGGGATCTGCACTAATCCTTGTCGAATCTTAAAACTCTCCACTGTAGGTGAAAGAACGTGGATATCACTAGCTATCTTAAGTTTTTGCGCGTGCTCCAAGCGCTTTATAAGGTACTGATCAATCGTCGCCTGATGGTGAATGACTAATGCTAGGTTGCCACGCTTTGTCGCTACTACTAGATCAATTCTAGTTCGACCGCGCTTTGAGAAGTGATGTAAGGTGACTGGGCCGTTACCTGAATATTCATGCTGCGCGAGGATCTCGTTGACAACTAAAATTCTATAAAGGTCCCTTTTTTCCGCCCCTAAGTAGCGCGCGACTGCCGGGTCTAGAAGGGTGAATCGATCAAAACCATCACCGCCGGCGGCCTTTAACGGAGAAATTCGATAGATCACAAACAGCGCCTCGAGCCCCTCAGTATGTCGTCTAATTCTTCTGGCATCCTCACCGAGTCTGCGCGATATGTCCGCCTCTGATGCTTCAGGAAATTTCGCTATTAGTCCTAGCACCTCTCGGGCCAGGGCCCCATCGTATCTCGCACCTTTGAGTTGTGGCAGATCTCGGTAGCAGATCGACTGAAGCCATTCCTCAATCAACTCTTCCCGCAAAGATTTATCGCCCAATTGGCATATCGCGGGCATACCGCCACGCTCAAGCCAGGAATCTACGTCCATGGTGGTGCAGGGTGATTGATCAACAGTCTTAGCTTTAGTGATATTCCCCCAGCCAAAGCGAAAAGATCGTTTTGCCATCTCTCCGATAGTCAGCGGATATAGTCTTGTCAGCCCCAGCCTTCCTGTTAAAGCCTCCCTTACTCCGTCCACCTTCATGAAATCAACGGAACCAGTAATCATAACAGCACCACGCTTGCGACGTTCATCCGCGAGAACTTTCAGCACATCGAAAAGATCTGGTGCTTTGTGCGCCTCATCGACGATGATCGTTTTAGAGAGGTCTTCACTGCTTGAGAGAATAAAACTCTCCGGTTGAGATCGCGCCTCGCTGAGAATATTCGGGCGATCCAAGGTCAGGTAGCTCAATCGTCGAGGCTTTGCTATCAGGTCCCTAAGCAGGGTACTTTTCCCAACTTGCCTAGCGCCAAGCACCCCCACTATGGCGAAAGCTCGAAGCTTTTTGTCAATGATATCAATTATATATCTATCTCTTATGTGCATTAGATGCTGTATAAATTTACAAGTACTTGTAAATTTATACAGCATTTAGATTCCGAGATAAAGCTATTTCTACTGCCCCCTAACCCTAATCACCCGAGCCGGCGATCCAACAGCGACTCCCCAATCAGGTACATCTGTAGTCACAAGCGAATGAGCTCCGATAATCGCGTGCTTGCCGATCTTCACGCCATCTAAGACCGTTACTCGTGCTCCTAGCCACGCGTGCTCACCGATCTCAACACCACCACGGATGTCCATCGGTCTCGTGATCAGTGGCTCACTCTCATTACCTTCTGTGTGATTACCCGGTCCAATATAACAGTATGCTCCTACTAGAACGCTCTCACCTATGACTACCTTTGAGTTTGTGGCAACCCGACAATAAGAGCCAATATTGCACCCTGCTGATAATTTTATCTCGCCGTGCTTGGCCGCGATCGTTGAGAACCTTCCGACACTCACTCGATCACTTAGCTCTATAGACGCATCACCCCCTCTTACATCTAAGGTGACGTAATCGTCGATCAAAACTCCGGACCCTAGAGAGATACTCCCTGGTATTCGCACTATCCCACCCTTACCGATCGCTGGTCGTCTGCCACACCGTTTAAAAATTAGCGGATAGAGCGCTGCCCTGGCTGCGAACCCTAACAGACCTGGTAGCCAACTGCAGAGACCCTGAATCAATTCGTTAATAACTAACGCCCCTAATCCCTTAGCTGGTCCAACGGTTAACTCACGGTAAGTCGCGAGCCCGGAGCGCTTAACATCAGATAGCTCCGCCTGTTGCGGGGTCATGGCTGGTTGCGGTGACATAGGCCAAGAGATTACCCCTGAGCGAGGGCTATATCAATTGCCACAAAAGCGAAATGGATACACCTTGACCAACTAGGGCGCCGCATATCTTTTCACCACAGAGGACGCAAAGGACACAGAGAACAGCCATTTTATGGGCAATTATGGGGTTCTCTCTGTGCCTTCTGTGGTAAAAACATTTTACTAATTATCCCAGCAGACGGCCAATCCCCACGCTACACGCTCAAATCAAGTCCATTTAATTGCTTCTCAAATACAACAATCTGCAAATATAATAGCCACTTAGCTTACCTGTGATGTAATCTATCGGGGAAGGTTATGCTTAGCTGGCAGTTAGGTCACGAGTAAGGTAACCTAAGCTCCTGTCTTACCAGATACTTGAGTGGATTTTTTATGTTACCCTCTGACCCATCAGGATTCCTTACAACCACCCTAGAGAGCGCCCTCGCCTGGGCTCGTAAATACTCCCTCTTTTCATACCCGTTTGTTACAGCTTGCTGCGGTATGGAGTTTATGTCGGTTAACTGCTCGCACTACGACACTGATCGTTTCGGTGCCGCTCTACCGAGATTTACACCGAGACAAGCAGACCTTCTCTGGGTAGTAGGAACTGTTAATCACAAATTAGCTCCTGTTCTTCTTAGAACCTACGAGCAGATGGCTGAGCCTAAGTGGGTTGTAGCTTTTGGAGCATGCGCTTCAAGTGGTGGCTTTTACGACAACTACACAACCGTAGCGGGTATCGATAAGATAATCCCTGTCGATATGTACATTCCTGGATGCCCACCACGACCAGAGACGGTACTAGATGCGCTAATGAAGCTACAGAGCGATATTCAGAGATCAAAGCAACAGATAGTTCCATCTCACGGTGGTCGGCAGTATCACCCAGAGCTCCCACCATTACTGGGCGAGCCAATTGATACACGATTAACTAAGCCTGTGTAACAGATCTCTGTTCAGCGATCCAACCAACTAGCCGATCGATCTCAATCGGCTTAGAGAAGAACTCACGGGCTCCCAAAGCAGCGAAGCGATAGAGCGAGTAATCACTCGACTCACCACTCATCACACCTACTCTGAGCTTAATGTTATCCCGAGCTAATAAACGCAGAAGATATTCAGCCCCCTCTCCGTTTGGCATATGGGTATCACAGAGCACCGTTGCTCCAAGATTACTAGCGATGAACTTATGAGCCTGATCTGCCGTCGAAAAACTCACAGAGCGAACTCCATGCCGACTAAGAGCACGAGAGAGAGATTCTGTATGGTCAACATCATCATCAACTAGAACAAGCTTCACATCGCCATAAGTCTCCGAGACTCCTCCATCAGATAAATTCGAATACTCACCCTTAACAACAGAGCTCTCCTCGTCTTTAGGCGCCATGCGTATCGCAGGAGGTGAAGGTTTTGCTATGGGCTCATTTGGGTCGCCCTGAATGTAAATATCAACCGCGGCGCCCTGAGTATTTTCGTTTGTTGATACGACTAGATCTCCTCCCTGATTTATTAGCGAAGCTTTTGTACTTACAAGCCCCACTCCCCAGCCGTCGCTACTCGCACGCACTCCTTGGCCCGAAAGCGAGACTCCTAAAGCCAAACTATCGATCACACTCCGCGGGATACCCGGACCGTTATCTGAGACCCTGACCAGCCATTTGCGAGAGGTTACTCCTTCAACATCAGGAGATAACATCAATTCAATCTTGACCTCTCCTGGACCTGAATATATCACCGCGTTACCGATAACATTAGATAAAGCGCGCTCGAGCTCTAGTTGCGAGATCTTTCCGCGCGCCGAAGATCCGTATGGTAATAGCATCCTAAACCTACAGCCTCTCTCTAACGCTTGCGGCTCAAAACGATCGACCACTCTTCTAATCACAGAGGGGATATCAACCAGATTAGTTATGCCGCAAGCTCGCTCCCGCTCCAGTACTTCACGCGAAGCATTAGGAGCAAACCTAGCTAACAAAGCTTCCGCGTACTCAAGCTCATCGCGGAGCCGCTTAGCCTCCTCGTATATCTGCGGGTGTTCCGCCGCCGCGTCGGAGATAAGATATTTTAAAGCCGCGAGTGGCGCCTTTACGTCGTGCGCTATACCCGTCATCTGGTCTATCTTGCAACGCAATCCAGTGGTTCTCTCTCCATAAAGTCTAAGTGAAGAGATAACTGGGTGGTAAATAGACAACCAATCAGAGAATGCCTCTGAGATCATGCGCGCTGAATCAACTTGCTTCGGTGTCGCGATACTAGATAATCCAAACCAGATAACCGCTTCACCACCCTCTAACAACTCCTTTGGCATCGACATTCGAGTAACTATTGAGCCGCGAAACCGCGCGTCTAAAAACCTAACCGTATCAAGAGCGTGATCGCGAACTCGGCATGGAGTTTTTTGATCCCGCTCTTCAACTAACATCCCCAGAAGCGTCTCTGCTGGAAGAATAGGAGCTTCTTTTGGCCGCGCTATAAAGTGTTCACCGCTATTACGGCGGATAATGATCGCCAATGAAGAGAACTCCCCCCGATACTCGTGATCGATCTCCCAAGCGGCCCGTTCTAGCAGGCCCTCAAGAGACCCGTCACCCACACCACTACAGTGAGCGAGCGCCCTACCTAGTATCTTATAGATCCCCTCTTTCACGCCGCCTCTTGTAACGATCCGGCTTTAGCTAAGCGAAATACCTGGGCGCAGAGAACTCGTGGATCTTTTCCTTTACTTACAAGAGCGTCTGCTCCCGTCTCTAAAGCTGAAACCTCAGCGTCGATCCCATCGTCTGATGTCAGCATAATCACCGGAATAGTGGATAATCGCGGCTCGCTCTTTAGGTAGGTGATAAACTCTTTGCCGTTCATCTCAGGCATGTGTAGATCGCAGATAATAACCTTCGGTAAGAACGTGACGCTATGGAGCAATTGATCAAGCGCCTCTCTGCCGTTCTCGGCGAAAGATACAGAGAAATTCTCTCGCCCCAGCAACCGCTCAACAACCCTACAAAACATCGGGTTGTCATCTATAACAAGGACCGGGATTCCTTCTTGACTTGGCCCCTCATGACGACTTTGCTTTAAAGACTCGGGAGCCAAAGTGATTGACTGTGATTGGTTCATAGCCACTACAACGCGATCTTCATTAGTAGCGGCTATCTCGATCGGAGTATCTTTTATACTCCATGAGAGCCTGAGATTTGTGGGGCTTCCTAAGGGACGCACGAGTACTTTGCCAGCCCGAGCATGAGTGACTATCTCACCCTCTATCAAGCTTAAATGCAGCAGGACACTCTGAAGCGCATCGGGGTGAATTGAACCGACAGCCATCCTTCCCTCAACTGTCGAGAACTGATAACGCCCCTTCTCTTCACTCGATAATATCTCTAGACTTGAGGCGCCAAAGTTAATCGCCTCGTCGATCAAGATATTTAGGATCTTCTCGCAGAGCTCCCTTCTTTTATCGCTTTGGATCCGATCAACATTTGCTTCCGACTCAGCTAATATCCGCTCGGCCATATCGAGAGCTTTGGCGATCTCTGTCCACGGCGCCATAGAGATATTCGCCTCGCCATCAAAGAACTCGAGACCGCGAACCTCCGCGGGATCTGTCGCGATGAACCCAACGATTCGTGGACCCTGCAATGTAACAACAGCGCCTACTTTTCTAAGCGCTGACATCATCTGCCTAGCGGACTCACCAAAGACTGTCATATCAGGAACGGGTACGTAATCCTGATACGGCATGCGAAGCTCCCTGGCCGCCGCGTTTACAAACTCCCGCTCACTAACACCTACCCAAGCCGCGGCGAGCACGCCCCACTGCCGCCTATCGTGGGACGATGCGACCACCTCCCGCATAACCGACTTCGGGATCAACTTATGCATAGCCTTCACCAGAGATGGTAATCGCCGAGTATCTTGACCAACTTCACGCCGCTTAGAAAACACACCCAAAACTTTAGCGATTACCTTCATCATAATTTTACATCCTCTCTTGGAATCCAAACTACCCCGTGTTGAACTACTCCCACACGAAAGCTCTCTAAAAGTCCACTATGTCGACCGGCTACAGCGATACCCAAAAGAGCTAATCGCGGCAGGAAGCCTGACACCTCTCCCGCGGAAAATACTGGGCGTGCCGCGTCGGCAAACAAGCTCCTCTCCCTAGGTCGGTCTAGCGAGAGAACAGTAGCTAGCGGCCCAGTGTCAACGCACTCAGACATGATAGCTGCGTTGCCGATACGACCGCTCTCAGCATCAACTGGGTAAAACCAGTAGCAGGCCTTCGCGGAGAGATCCTTTATTTCAAACGCGCCCTGACTCAATTCATTTATGGCGCTATCTCTCAAGCGCTCTATAGCTGCTCTGGCCTGAGAAATATCGAGCTCGAAAACACCGCGATCTCCGTCAGAGAGCCAATTCATCATCCGACCTGGAGTTTCACGTGTTAGAGATTCGGGAATATTTTGAATCAGATTCTCATCGTGAGTCATTCCGTATAAAGACACAGCTAGCAGCCCTATGGGCAGCATCACCGCGCAGAGAGCAGCCGTCTCAAGAGCTACGAATCCAGCGAGTTTTTTACTACACGAGGAGCTCTTCATCGCCTACTAATTCTCCAACACAATTCGATCAGTGATTGTCTTGGTTAGAGACGCCGCCAGCGTATCACCTAAAAACTCACTAACTGACGCTCCTACCTCGCGATAGGCGCCTCCATTAATACCTGAGTTAAGTGGTCTGAAATTTATCGAGCGGGAATCATCTATAACTAGGGTGTAGAACTCTATCGGGAAATTAAAGTCACGCGCGGACTCTTGCAGAAGATTATAAAGAGTCTGTGCTACCCCTAGATCATAATTGGCGCGGCGCAGGATCAAAACTATGCTTCGCACCTCACTTACTTGGCTTAGTAGCTCATTAGAGGCCACATCTCTAGCGGCAAACGCGAGATCTAGAGGATTAATTAATCCTCCCTGTACTCCCCTCAGGTTTGATAAATTTCTATCCTGAACACCGGTCGTTTGGCCGCAGCGAGGTATCTGATCACTACGGTTATCGGAAACTACCTCTAGAGCCTCACTTACTCCCGGAGCAACACTAACAACACTCCTAGCGTTAGCGATTAAGCTCCAATTAGCGACGACTTTTTCTATAAATGAGCTGGCTGCTTCTAAGCCCGGATCTCCGCATGGGCTTGACTCTTGGGCTACCGTCCGATCTATGATGATAAGAGCGGCCGCCGACTGAATCCGTGCGGTTGATCTCACGGCGATGGGAAGGGCCATTCGCTCCATCCCAATTAGGTCTTGAACGAACTGAAAAAACACCCCGTTGTAATTAGCCTGAGCCCCTACTATTCCTCCCGCCTCACTTCGTGTATGGAACACCTCTGATAACTCGACTAATCCATCAACGTTACGCATGCGTGCTCTAATATTTCTGTCTACATCTTGCGCCGATAGTCCGGACGCCAAAGCATCAAATACCTGCCTATCTGTTACTTTTTGAAGCTCATCACGAATGCTAAAAAAACGGGCAAAATCGGCGGTTACACTGAGCATGACAGCAATAAACGGAAGAATAAGTGCCGTAAACAGGAGTGTCGCGACCCCACTTGAATGATGGATTCTATTCCAGGCTACCGATCTTGTTCCGCGCTGATCACCTACCTGAGACACTCGCGACCTCCTGCATAATCGAGCCAACCTGCATAAGTGGAACGGTCAGGAAGCACACTATTAAACCAGCGAAAGTGAGCACTAGAGGCAGCACAGCTTTTACAGGAAGTCTGGCAATATGCTCCTCTATACTCTCTTGATACGCTAATTGTGTTGCGTCACTAAGCTCCTTAAGTGGCCTAACGATCTCACCACCCTGTCTATGCGCTAAGGCCAAATGCGCGCAGGCGTGCTTAACTGACGGAGTCACATCATCTCTCTTTGACGCCGTATCAAACGCCGCATCTACCGGCGTTCCGCTCTCAGCTAGCTCAACTATCCAGCTCATTAGATGAGACACTGGGTCGTTAGCTTTATACGAGGCTTCTCTAAGCGCTGGAACGATGTCTAGCCCAGAGCTAACCGCCATAACGATCCGTTCCATCACAGTTGGAAGATAGTACTCCATCTTCTTCAAACGGAGCTTTTTATTCCGATCAGTTTTCCGACTGTGGTAGAGCTCCCCAGCGCATAAACCAACAAACGCGGCAACCAGAAGTGATGAAAGTGAGAATTTTAAAAATATCGCGTAAAGTATCGCTGCCAGAGTTGATCCTATGCCCCACGCGGCGCGCCGAGCTCTCTCGCCTCCATACGGCGGGTCCTCTAAAGCACGCCTCTGGTCTTCTCTCTGATCTATTTCGACATCACTATCTTCTTTTAGAAGGGCCTCAGCTATCTCTATACCACCACCCGCATTAAGACGAGCTGACACAAACAAGAGCCAGATACCAAAGAGCGCGATAACAAAGCTTAGCGTAAGGGTCATAGAGCTAAAGCCTCTCCTCCTTACCCATGCTCAGCATCCAGAAAACTCCGGACACTATCAACGCTCCACCAACGCTAAGCAGAACCACGCCAGCGGTTTTAGTGAAAGCGAGCGCCACGCCTCTGGCGTTCATAATTCCCTGCATCGCCGCGATCAGGGCGGCGCATAGAGCTATCCCGATAGCCGACATCCTGTGCATCGCCAGGGCCGCTCGAGTTTTCCGTCTAAAAGATTGTCGCTGACGAACCACACGAACAACTCGATGTAACGGCTCAGCGAGCGAGCTGCCGTGTTGCCTTGATAAGACCAGGCACCGCTTGAACAGCTCGACCTCCGGAGAGTTCTCACCACTGAGAAATGACTCAATCGCTTGAAACTCATCTTCTCCGGACCTGAGCCGCGCCTTAAACAGGCGCGCCTCTTCTCTAAATGGCGAATCACTTGGGAGATACTGCTCGCAGTTTGCTATCGCGCTTAAAGGATCAACACCCGCTCTAACAGAGGATGCTACGGAAGTTAATAGAGCCGGGAGATCGCGCTCTAGAGCTGCCCTTCTTCGCTTAGAGCGTCGCGACCATCGTGACACTTTTCGGTTTAGACTGGGATTGGCTTGTGTTGAAGCACCTGTCGCCTCATTAACAACATGAGAGTAGGAAACCAGAAGCCGCGAAATTATGGCGCGATTTCTCGCTACTAATCCCCACATACTACCTCTTCAATGACAGCGCGGCCTCTCGATACGAGACATCAAGTGGCAACTCCAACTTCTCTGGCAAACTCGAGAATCTGTAGCGGTGAGGCTCTTGCTCGAGCCTCTCCCTAAATGCGCTAACACGGCTGACAACAACCCAGTGAGGATCGTTGTTTTGACACCGATAGACAAAGATCTCTCGTTGTCTAAGAACTCCATCAGCTACCGGGCCTAGTTCCCGTACCTCCATAATCCTGCGCGCCCCAGTGTGCTTACAGACATCTACTACGACCATAACTTGCACCGCTGTCGCCACCTGAGCACCCAACAGACCGCGATCAGCATTTCTCTGAACACGCGCCAAGAAAAGCTCAAGCCGCGTTACCGCGTCCACAACGTTACGCCCATGAATCGTCGAGAGTCCCGAGTGTCCGGATGCACAAACATCAACAAAGGCCTCGGCGGCCTCAGCATCGCGGATCTCACCGAAGATAATCCTGTTCATCGCCATACGCATACCAGCGCGAATACACTGCGCGGGAGAGACCCTTCCAGTACCCTCAAGGTTCTCCTCTCGTGTCGTCATATAACGCACATGCGGATGGTCTAATCGAATCTCTGGGGTGTCCTCTATTACCAGAACCGACTCATCCCCTGGGATCGTTCCAGCTAAAGCTCTTGCCAGAGTAGTTTTTCCGGTACCCACCTCGCCCACTATCATAATCGTCCGGCTTATCCCGACTATCGCCCGTAGATAATCAAAGACAGCGCGCGGGGCTAAGCCAACTTTTTCAAGATCATCTAAGCGGACCGATGTGAATCGATTGATGCGGATCGTTAAGTATGGGCCGTCATCACAGAGAGATTTATGAACGGCATGAATCCGAACCAGAGAACCAACCATACCATCAGCTATCGGCTGCTTAGTTGAGTATGATGTTCCGGCGCGGTGTAGCAGCCTCTCTACATAAGCTTCATACGAGCGCTGATCAGGGAACTTAACCTGAGTTCTCAGACAGCGGCGTCCCTGCTGGACTGATATCTTCGAGAATCCCGCCACTATAATATCTGAGATCTTCGCATCATCGATTAGAGGCTGCAGTAAGCCAAAGGGATGAAGGTCGCCCTCTAGATGTGAGAGTATCTCATCGCGCTCAAAACTTGATAACTCCACCCCAGCCCTAGCCGCAGATTCAGCGACTATAGATGTGATATCCCCATCGCGCGCGGTTTGTTTACCGAGCTCACCGCGAGCCAATTGACGTCTTGAGTCCTCGAGCACATGCGCCAGCAAGGGCGACAAAGCGGAGCTCGGGTAGCCGTGTGAGTGATCACTAATCGACATCAGCCAAACCTCCCGCACCCGACTTCGCGCCCAAGAGAAATCCTTCTGGCAGAGTATCAGTGGCGATCCACTCACCATCAACTAGCGCGTATTGCCTCCGCTTGTCGCCATGACCGAAAGCGACTACTCCATCAATGCGCGCCTTGGCAGTCTGCTTCTTAATCGGAGAGAGATCATCCGACGAGAAGTGAGTAGCACGCCAACTATCCTCATCCTTTGAGCTCCTAAGAGCGAAAGCTATCCTCCCTAGAGGGACCGCCGTGTTGATCGCTAAGCACTGTTCCTGTGTCACCAAGAGCGTCGCAGTACTGGGAACACCGCTACCTGGGCCCCGAGATAGCTCAACCGGAGCTAGCGATCTCTCGGCTGATATCACTCGAACGCGCTCCGCTATTACGGTAGTTCGGGTCTTCTCAACTAATAGAACATCAACTACAGAGCCGCTACGAGCCCAACCCTCTACCGCCGATGTAGCGTCAACCTTTACGGTCATCGCCCGCATTCCAGGAGGGATGCGCCCTAAGATCGGATTCTTCGCCTCGTCCTGATTACCCAGATTAGCCTCCATTATCGGCAATCCCCCAGGAAGAGCTAC
>JBIKWQ010000018.1:0-47185 GCA_044356215.1 Bdellovibrionota bacterium
ACAGAGGACGCAGAGGACACAGAGAAAACCCCATAATTGCCCATAAAATGGCCGTTCTCTGTGTCCTCTGCGTCCTCTGTGGTGATAAAGAACTGCGACGCCCTACCGATTTATTAGATTTTCGAGTCGGATTTGAGGAAATTCGTGTCTTATTGACTGAGCTAACGACGAACAGTGCAAGCTGGTCGTTTTTATCCTAATATAGCAACGTTAAGGACACGGTAGACCAATATGAAGCCACCGCCGCATGTAGTATCGATTATGACCCCACTGCCTCACACTATTGAGGCGTCAAGCTCCATACACCAAGCGAAAGCGGTTATGGATGCCGAGGGTATCCGTCACCTACCCGTGACCTCTGAGGGACGTTTAGTTGGAATGTTGTCAGAGCGGGATCTAAAACTTGCTTTCGCCATCGCCGCTACATCAGAGTCTGAAGGATTAAACGTAGGAGACGTCTGCAACCTTGAGGCCTATGTTGTTGAGTATAATACCCCGCTAGACCAGGTTCTCATCTATTTAGCTGAACAGCGCATGGGCTCCGCTCTTATCACCAGGAACGGAAAGCTAGTAGGAATTATAACTAACAGTGATATCTACCGAAGTTATAGTGAGCACTTGAAGATAGCGTTTCCGGACGCTTAACCTATTGCGTGACCAAAGCGTAGATCCTCTGGTTCCCATCTCCGCTTACGCAGATTAGCCCCTCGGATCGCATATCCTCAAGGACCTGAAGAATTGCTGTCTCGTCACCCTCAACGATCGGCCGCTCTTCCTCATCGTGTACAACGATTAGGTTGTTGAAATACAGGCCATCCTCGGCCTCGGGATGGCTTAGCGCCGCTACTATCTGATCTCTGATGAGGCTCTGATTCATATGGTGACCTTCTTAATTACGGACCCCTTCATGTTACCTCAATAACAGCTTGTCCACACCAGGAAAATGAGGTCGTTTCACATCTGACCTCTTTCCATGCAAAATCCCGTCTTTTCAAGGACGTTATCCTATGGTCAGATTTATCTGAATATACGACATGTCCTAATATGGAAAACCTATCAAGTAAATCCTCAAACCCTGACTGGATAGCGCTCATTTCTCAACTAGTAACCGATTCGGGCATACTTAACGAGGATGTTGAGTCTCATATTCGACTAGCTTTCTCGAAGGTAGATCGCCGTCTTTTTTTAGATTCTCAGTGGAGCTCTCGCGCTCATCAAGACGTCGACCTACCTCTAATTGGCGATCAGTGGTTGACCAGGCCTTCGATTCTCATACGCATGGCCTCACTAATAAACCTAGAGAAACGGATGAAGATTCTCGTCGCTGGCTCAGGAAGCGGTTATCTTTGCGCGGCACTCAGCTTGGCGGGCGCTCAAGTTTTTGGAGTTGAGCAGATCGCGGCCTTGGCTCAGAGCTCACGGAAGTCGCTCGATGCTAATGGATACCATGGAGTTATTATTCACCGTGGCAACGCGAATAAGGGCTGGCAGGAAGTCGCGCCATTTGACGCGATCATCGTTACCTATCCGGTAAGTGATGATTTAGGGCTGCCATTGTCGCAGCTCAGCCTGAATGGGACACTCGTTGTTCCGGTAGCGTCCGATGAGTCTACCCGTTTAACTGTATGGAAACGAACAAACGATTCTTACAAACGTACCGTGTTTGAGGAGGTGGAATCTCGGTGATTATGTTTAGGCGCGCAAACCAGCTCTGCTTAATAACCGCTGCGCTGTCTCTCCTTAGTGGATGTGCCACATTTAAGAACACCATAAACGGTAAGAGAGATCGTTACTATTCGGTTAAAAGTGGGGATACTCTCGAGATCATTGGCTCCAAGTATGGCGTAGACCCAAGCGACATACAGTCGTACAACGGAATTAAAGTTCCAACTGGACTTCGGGTTGGCCAGAAGATAGTTATCCCGTCCGTTGGTCCCCTTGATAAAGAGCCGGCCAAAGAGGCTGGTGCAGAGCCTCCAGATGGAGCAAGAGCTCAGCTTCGAATGGTCAGTCTCTCCCCCGTTAGAGGATATATCGGCCAGCTTGAGATGCCCATCGAAGACGCTCGTTACAGCTCCAAGTTTGGCTGGCGCTGGCGCAAGTTCCATGAGGGAATGGATCTCTCCGCGCCTGAAGGGACCCCTATTTTAGCGGCTCACGATGGAGTTGTTGTTCTGGCTAGCGAATCGTGGGGCCGTTACGGAAAAGTGCTAGTGATTAAGGGAGAAGGACTGATGACCGTTTACGGTCACAACTCGGTTAACCAAGTGAAACAAGGGGCCAGGGTGCGTCGAGGCCAGCAGGTCGCCAAGGTGGGCTCAACCGGGAATGCCAGCGGCCCTCACCTGCACTTTGAGACCCGGATATTAGACGAAGAGGGGCGCTTCGCCGCTATAAACCCGACAGTCTTCTATCCATAGGTTGGCGCGCGACGCGAATTTTGCTAGCCTAGATGGGTAACGCGCTCGTAGCTCAGTTGGATAGAGCACAAGTTTCCTAAACTTGGGGTCGCAGGTTCGATCCCTGCCGGGCGCACCACGTGAGCACGGCAGGGATCGAACCTGCGATGGTCTTATTACAAGGCGAGCTAGCGAGCGTTGTGCCGACTGTGCCCCCGTCGCCAGACGGGGAATAGCACGGGCGGAACAGGTAATATCGAGAGTTCGATCCCTGCCGGGCGCACCACGTGAGCACGGCAGGGATCGAACATGCGATGGTCTTATTACAAGGCGAGCTAGCGAGCCTTGTGCCGACTGTGCCACCGTCGACAGACGGGGAATAGCACGGGCGGAACAGGTAATATCGGGAGTTCGATCCTCTCCGGGCGCACCACGTTCTACGCACCGAGATGATTAATCACTACAAGACACTCGGTCTCTCAAATGCGGCGTCAGCCTCAGAGATTCGGCGGGCCTACCGCGTTCTGGCTAGAAGATACCACCCTGACGTGAATCCCAACGGAGATAGCTCAGAGATATTTAAAACTATAGCCAGCGCCTATGCGGTCTTATCCGATCCTGAAAAGAAGCAGCAGTATGACCTCGAATTAAAGCAAACTCAGGAGTCTTTTGAGGAGTCATTTGAACGAGCACGCGAGGCGCTAAAACGCAACCAACGCGGAGATGCTTACCGCAAGCACTCCGAGTATCAGTCGGAACCTTCAAAGTCTACCGGAGCCTCGGATGCTAAAGGATACAGTACTCAATCTTCAGGCGTTCGTGTAAAGTCCGACATATCCGCCGTCTCTGATTTTTTAAGTAAGAACACTGTAAAGCGGATCAAGAGTATTCAAGATTCCGCGGTTAAAAGTCTCAAGGGATCAATTAGCCGATTTTCATCTTACTTTCCTAAGCGACTTGCCGCGGCGAGATCTAGAAAGGGCTCTGAATTCGCCCTAGTCGAGCTATCGATCTCTATCCAGGAGGCGATCCAAGGGGCTCGCAGAACGGTGAACCTAGCTGAGCCTGGGGAAAGACCGCGGAAGGTTTCGGTAAACATACCCGCTGGAGTGCGGACCGGAAGTTTAGTGAGACTTAGAGGTAAAGAGAGTGGTAGCGAGATAGTCCTTGTTATTAACGTGGAGAATCACCCTTGGCTCAGCCTGGCTGAACGTGGATTAACAATGGAGATACCTCTCACTTTTGCCGAGGCGGTCGATGGATGCAAGGTTCAAGTTCCAGCATTTGGAGATCCACTCTTGGTAACCGTGGAACCGAGAACACAGAGCGGCAAAGAGGTCAGACTCAAAGGACAAGGGATATCCCTTCGCGACGGCACCCGTGGTGACTTGTTTATAAGGTTTATCGTTAAGGTTCCAGATCAAGAGCTCGCTCCAGAGCTCAAAAGCTTAAGTGAATTACTTGGAGAGGCATATTCACGCGGTGTCAGAGAGCACCTCCCGAAACGAATACCGGAGTGATTTTCATGAGCGCCCGCCTAGCCACTCTTAGTTTTATCGCGAAGAGCATCGTCATTCAGGCGTTAGGTGTGGCGGCATGCGTAATAACCTGGTCCATCTTTCCTAATCTAGCATTAGCGATCGGAGTTGCGTGCCTAGCCGCCTATTTGGGATCTATGGTTACCGAATTGCCCACGGCGTGGAGGATGATCAACGTGGCCTTGCCGATCACGTCAGCTATGACGTTAGCCCTTAGCATTCCTGGATACCTATATTCAATTCCGCTAATTCTAATTCTGGCGATCTATTTACCGGCTATTCTCAACCGGGTGCCTTACTATCCGACCCAGAAACCCGCCTATGCCCTGATCTTAGCTGAGTTACCAACGGATCGACCATTTGAGTTCGTAGACCTGGGCTGCGGCTTCGGCGACTTGCTGTTTTTTTTAGCTAAGCATAGGCCAAACGGACGATTCGTCGGTGTTGAGCTCGGCCCCCTGCCTTGCTTGGTAGCTCGCATCAAAGCTTTCTTTAAAGGGGTGTCGAATGTCAGCATTACTCTGAGAGATATGTGGCGTTATGACCTTCGCGAGAGTGATTTTGTTTATACATTTCTCTCGCCAGCGGCGATGGAGGATGTATGGGCGAAGGTATCCAGGGATATGCGAAGCGGAAGCACCTTTATAACTAATTCTTTTCCTGTGCCGGCGCCAGCTAACGAAGAGATCTCAGTGCGCGATGAGCGAGGATCTAAGTTATACCTGCATCGAATGTCGGAAGCCCGCGGTTAAGCCGCCTTCTTTACAGCGCCCTCACCAATCTTGCGCCCTTCCCACCAAACAACGATCGGCGATACGATGAACATGGTGGAATACGCGCCAAGCACGATACCAGCGACCAAGTATAAGCTTAGGTCCTTGATCTCGCCTGTGCCAACTATGTACAAAGCTAGCGCCGAGAAGAGGGTCAGCGCATGGGTAATGACAGTTCTCGAAAGGGTGAAGTTGAGCGCCTCATTAACAACATCCTTCATCGTGTATGAACGTTTTTTTCTCCGCTCCTCGCGCACCCGGTCGAATATAACTACCGTGTCGTTGACAGAATAACCAACAATGGTAAGGGCTCCTGCTAAAGTGGCCATCCCTATAACGTGTCCGGATATTAAATAGATACCCGTGGCTATCGTAACGTCGTGTATCAGGGCGACAACCGTTCCAAGCCCAACAGCAAACTCAAACCTGAGCGCGATGTAGAGCAACATTCCTACCGTAGCCAATACTACAGCCAGAAGAGCGCTCTTTCGAAGCTCGGCTCCAACGGTTGGTCCCACATAGTCTGTTTTCTCTACTCGAGCGGCATCACCAAAAGCACCCTTGAGAGCTGTCTCCACTTTGGTACGAATACTAGCTACATCACCAACTTCGTTGAGTCTAATAGAATACTCGTTCTTAGCTCCTTGAAACCTTTGAACACGAGTCTCTCCGAGCCCCTGCCCCTCAAGCCCCTTGCGAATGCCGTCACTATCCTGCTCTCCATTAAACGAGACAAGAAACTCATGCCCGCCACTGAAGTCAGTTCCGTACTTTGAGTCCCCTCTTTGCAGAAATATATAAACCGACGAGGCAAACATGATCAGAGAAAGCAGCGCGCAAATAAGCCGCTTACTCATAAAATCGATCTTTACATCACTCTTTATTAGCTCTTTCATGACCGCGTTTCCCTTAAATTGATAGCCCCTTCTTGCCGCGCAGCTCGAAGTAGTCGAAGCACAATCTCGCCACGAAAACGGCGCAGAACAGAGTCGTCGCTATACCTACAGAAAGGGTAACCGCGAAGCCACGAATTGGACCGGTGCCGAAATAATATAGGATACCGCCTGCCAGTAGCGTCGTTATGTTTGAGTCGAGAATCGCTCCGAAGGCCTTATCGAATCCTGTGTGAACAGCGAGATCTCTGGACACACCGTTTCGAATCTCATCTCTAATACGCTCGAAGATAATAACATTTGAATCCACTGCCATACCGATAGTAAGAGCCAAACCAGCCAGGCCTGGTAATGTCAACGTGGCGCCAAAAAGGGATAAGCAGGCGATCATTAAAAACGCGTTGAGCAGCAGAGTGAATACAGCGACAAGCCCTGACTTCGCGTAGTAACTAACCATGAATAACGCGATACCAACGAATCCTATCGCCATCGCAACAAGACCCTTCTTAACCGATTCAAATCCGAGTGTCGGTCCCACTGTGCGTTCCTCTAAAACCTCCAGTGGCGCCGGTAGAGCTCCCGCCTTAAGAACAATCTTTAGACGTCGCGCCTCCTCTGTTGTGAAACTCCCCGAAATACTCGCCTGGCCTCCTGTAATCGCCGAACGAATTACAGGGGCGGAGTAAACCACTCCATCCAAAACTATCGCTAACTGTCTACCTACGTTCTCTGAGGTGATCCGAGAAAAATCATCAGCTCCGGCGGATGTCATTCTAAGTGACACCTCGACCTGTCCGTTCTGGTCGAAGTCAACTCTAGCATCATCGACTGCATCGCCCGTCATTAGTGCGGGATCTTCAACTGTATAAGGCTGGCCCTGCTGGTCCTTCAAAGTAATCGATCCGGCGTCACTATCACTACCACGAGGTACTAGCCTGAACTCAAGTTTCGCTACTGAGCCAACCACTTTTTTAACCGAGTTAACATCAGAAACACCGGGCATCTGTAGAATAATCCGATTCTCCCCCGAGCGCTGAATCAACGGCTCTGATACTCCAAACTGGTCCACTCTGTTTCTTAGTGTCTCGATAGCCTGATCTACGGCGTCCTTCTCGATCTTTTGACTAGTCAGATCAGAGATCGACCAGACAAGGGTCGGCCTTCCAGAATCGTTGCTCACCGATGAAAATGATAAATCTGGATTGAATTCCGCGATAACAGCCTTAGCTTGCTCAACCGAAGTATCACTCAAAAGAGATATCTGTACTGTATTATCGGCGCCGATATTTCCCGATGCGACCGCTATCTTCTTTTCACGCAATTTGGCCCGCGCCGATGACAACATACTCTGAAGTCGACTCTTCACCGCTTCGCCTGCCTGCACTCCGTATACCAGATGGACACCACCACTAATATCGAGCCCGAGCGCGAGTGGTCTGGTAGGCCAATCCTTGGGGAACTTATCACCGAAGATAGACGGGAGGAGACACGCGATAGCCGCTACAACGGCAATCCCCAACACCAAAACTCTTTGAAAAGTATCTTTTATCATATCGACTCCGTGTCGTTATCGAAAACGTCGCTCCGAGCTCACGCCTTCTGTGGCTCGACCTCAAATCTGGCTATATGGGACCTAAGAAATTTCACCTTAACATTCTGAGCGATCTCGATCGTCACATGCTCGCTCTCTACCCCAGCAACCTTACCGACAATTCCACTAGTGGTTATTACAGAATCACCCTTCTTAAGCGCCTCCATAAGCTCCCTGTGCTTCTTGTTCTTGGTCTCCTGCGGTTTTATCACCATGAAATAGAATATCAGGTAGCAGACAGCCAACATGGGCAGCATCTGCATCAATGCTCCGAATATAGATGGTTGCTCAGCTCCCGCCATCGGGGTCGAAGTCGCCTGCTGAGCTGACACTTCACCAAATGTCACAGCAGTCGCGATAACCGCCAGCAAACAGGAACTCACACTTAAACAAAAATATCTCATCGCACCTACTCACTAGATTTTTAAATTGCTGCTCTCGCGCTTCGTTAACCACCCAAGACCGGCCGATTTTTACCACGGCTCGAGGAAAAAAGGCACCCCTTAAAAACGCCTAACGCTTAAGAAACCCCTGAAGCAACGGCGTCGGATTAACCGGGATCGTAGCCTTTCTGTCAGGCCCTACGCTGACGAACTCCACCCGACACTCGACAAGCTTTTCGATAGCCTTAACGTAATCCTGCGCCGCTTTCGGTAACTCCACCCAGGAAGTAACACCAGATAGGTCCTCGCTCCATCCTGGAAACTCAACGTACTCAAGTTCTAAGCCCTTATATTCATCCGTCAACGCCGGAAGATCATCTAGCACTTCGGTCCCACGTCGGTAACCTACACAGACCTTGAGTGTCTTTTGCCCAGAGAGCACATCGAGCTTAGTAATGATTAAAGAGTCAATGCCACTAATTCGGACTGCCCTCCGCATCGCGACAGCGTCAAACCACCCGCATCTTCTGGCTCTCCCTGTGACGGTACCAAACTCGTGTCCCTTCTCGCGCAGCTCATCACCTATTCCGCCGTGTATCTCACTAGGGAATGGGCCTTCACCAACCCGAGTAGTATACGCCTTCGCCAGACCTACCACTGAATCAATCATTCGTGGACCTATTCCAACCCCTACGGATGCGCCACCGGCGATGGTGTTTGAAGATGTAACATAGGGATATGTTCCATGTACGGTATCGAGAAGGACGCCTTGAGCGCCCTCAAAGATCACATTCTTCCCGCTCTTAAGAGCGTGGTGGACGGCCACGCTACCGTTGCCGATATAAGGCGACAGGAGCTTCGCGTGAGCCTCTAAATCGCTCCAAATTTGATCAAAGTCTACTTGAGTTTCGCTCTCTAGAACGAATCTCAAGAGCTTGTTCTTATCGATTACATGATTCTTGATCCGCTCCCTAACCGCAGCCAGGTTAAGTAGATCTGCGCAGCGGATTCCGGTCCGTTGGCTACGATCCTCATAGCACGGTCCAATCCCCTTTCCGGTAGTTCCGATCTTGTTAACTCCAAGCCTAGCTTCTCTAGCTCGGTCCAGCGCTATGTGATACTCCAGAACGAGGTGCGCATCGCGATCAATCATAAACCGACCAGGAGAAACATCCCCGCCAGCGGCGCGCAAACGATCGATCTCAGCGATTAAAGAGCTAGGATTTATAACAACCCCGGCGCCCAACAGGCACTTCACTCCCGGTCGAAGCATTCCGCTCGGCAAGAGGCTCAGGGCTGTTTTCTTGCCATCTATTACGATCGTATGGCCAGCGTTACTTCCACCTTGAAAACGAACTACCCAGTCGGCTCTCTCGGTAAGCACATCGACGAACTTCCCCTTGCCCTCATCTCCCCACTGAGCCCCAACGATTACTATTCCTGGCACACGACCTCCCTACACCACACCGACATTAAGACAGAAACCCAAAGTACCGTCCTCATTAACCTTGAGAATTCCAAGAGCCCCCTCTTGAGCGCTGGCGGAGTATAACACGTGTTGAGCTGTGCCTTCTACCTGTTTCCACACTCGACTCGCCTCTCTAAGGGCGCTTAGCTGCCCGTTTAATAACCCAGCGGTGGTGCTCCTATCAAATTCTACTCTTGGGATCTCTGGAACCAGTTCGGCCCAATCTAGTACAACATCCCAGGAGACGCCGTCCAGCGGCACACTTCGCGATACTGAGAAATGACCCGAAACCTCGCGTCTAATGCTCTTCACCGCGCCTCCGCAACCTAACGCGTTACCTAGATCCCTAGCCAGTGAACGTACATAAGTACCCGGACTAACCTCGACTCGATAAAAAAAAGTATTAATACCGGTAGTCGGCTGAATATCGAATTCCCTAACCACAACACGCCTAGCGCTTAACTCGAAATCTTTCCCTTCGCGATGAAGTTTGTACGCTCTTTTGCCGTCTAACTTCTTGGCGCTCACCTTTGGTGGGACTTGCATCAACTCACCCACAAAGTGACTAGAGGCTTCCTTAACACGCGAGAAATCCGGCACATCGTCACTGCGTGACAACACTTCCCCTGAAAGATCATCAGTCGATGTGGTAACCCCCAATTGGAACTCCCCCGAGTAGACCTTAAAACCGTCAGCCGCGTAAGAGGCCACTCGTGTCGCGCCATTAATCAAGATTATTAAGAGGCCGGTAGCGTCCGGGTCCAATGTTCCCGCATGCCCGACCCGATTAGCACCAAGGGCTCGTTTAACGCGCGCGACAACCCCCGCTGAGGACATCCCCGCTGGCTTATCTACGAGCAAGATCCCGTTTTTTCTGGCGCTCATGCTCAATACCTGTGAATTCTGCTTGTTTAATCGAGGGCCTTGGCGATAGCCGCGCGAAGTTTCTCTTGTAGCCCGTCTAAGCTATCTCTCCACCTAAAAGCAGCGGCGGCCTTGTGACCACCACCGCCAAATAGCTGCGCTATTCCAGAAACGTCAACTATCCCACGCCTAGATCTGAGACTAACTCTCCAGAGATCGACGTCTTGTTTGTAGAGCGCCGAAACCCGCACATTCTCAATATCTCGCGCTCTTTCGGCTAATGAGTCAGCGTCTAAGATATCAGCTCCATACTTTTTCAGCATGTCCTGAGTAACAACTACCTCGGCGAAACCATTTGGATATACAGTCACATTACAAAGAGCCTCTGACTGTAATCGTAGCGCCACCAGAGACTGTGTCGCAAAAAGCTCTTGAGTGAGAACGTCCGGTTTCGCTCCACGCTCCACCAACTCCGCCGCTACTTTGAAGGTAGTCGCTGTCGTGCTTGGGTATCTAAAGGAACCGGTATCTCCAATTATCCCAGCAAGCAAACAAGCGGCAGCGTTTGTTGTTATCAAATCAGATCGATTGAAATGTTTCTCACAGCTCTTGAGGAGACCAAAAATCAACTCTGAGGTCGAGCTAGCTCCCTCGACAACTAGGTTTATATTCCCGAACATAGTGTTCGACGCATGGTGGTCTATATTTACTACTTTTGGCGCGTTTCTAAGAGCGCCCACCATGGAGTCGCCAACTCGATCCGCAGCTCCGCAGTCTACTACAATCACCAGAGAGTCGCTCTTAAGCGCACCCCACGACCCAGCGACAACCTGATCCGCTCCGGGTATGGCCTTATATCTGGCTACGAAACCGTGCTCATTATAAACTTGAACACTTTTTCCTAGCTCCCTTAGCCCCCAAGCCAAACCACACGCTGAGCCGTAGGCGTCGGCGTCTGGGTTTGTGTGAGTAACAACAGCTATCTGACCGCTAGCCTGAACCGCTTCTATGATATCAGAGGTCGTGCTTCCACTCATTTGTTACTCCACGAAGTCAGGATTAACTGTCCGCGCTGCCACTTGTCTTGATTCGCTCCATGAGACGCTCAACGTGCTCGGCGGTGTCTAGGGTGTCGTCATAATAGAAACGCACGGCTGGAACAAAGCGCACCCCGAGCTGCTTGGCCAAAACACGCTTAAAGTGCCCCTGCGCTGATTCGAGAGCTTCATTAACTTCAGCTATCCTTTCCTGTCGATCCGTCCCGGATGGGAAAGATACCACCCAGTAAACCTTGGCGTTACGAAGGTCCGGAGAAACCATTACCGAAGTAATGGTAACTAGGCTAAAACGAGGATCGGCAGTATGAATCAGGTGCTCGGCAACCACCTCTTTAATGCGCTCCGCGATCTGATAAACTCTGCGATTTCCGGCCATTTCGTTCGTTCCTAAAAAGGCTACTCCAATGTTGGAGCGACCTCTTTAATCTCATACACCTCGATGACGTCACCGATCTTGACGTCGTTAAAGCCCTCAAGTCCGATACCGCACTCAAAGCCGGCTTGAACTTCTTTAACATCATCCTTAAACCGTCGCAGACTCGACATCTTCCCTTCGTGAATTACGCGACTGTCGCGGAGAAGGCGGGCATTTGCGTTACGACGTATAGTTCCTCCGGTGACGTAACAACCAGCTATTGTTCCTATCTTAGGAATAGTGAACGTATCACGAACCTCCACGCGACCAAGGCTGGACTCTTCCTTGAGCGGTTCAAGAAGACCAACCATGGCGTTCTTCACGTCATCAAGGAGTTCATAAATTACGCGGTAGAACCGCACCTGCACTCCAAGCTGCTCCGCGTCCGCCATAGCACGAGGCTCACCACGAACTCCGAATCCGACTATGATTGCGCGAGAAGCGATAGCCAACTGCACATCACTCTCGTTAACTCCACCCACTGCTGAGTGAAGAACACGTACCTTAACCTTCTCGCCAGACAACTTCTCAATTGAGTGTTTAACGGCTTCCACAGACCCCTGCACATCCGCCTTGAGAATGACATTGAGCTCCTCTGCGGCCTGGTTATTCGCTCTCTTGGCGAACTCCTCAAGGCTTATTGGACCCGCTGCCAAAGCGCGCTGCTTGTCAGCGAAGCGCTCCGACCTGTTTGTGGCAACTTCACGCGCATCGGCCTCTGACTCCATCACTAAGAAGTCATCTCCTGAATCCGGAGTTCCTGTCAAACCAGTTATCTCCACCGGCGCCGACGGACCAGCTTCGCTGATTTTGTCTCCCTTGTAGTCTGTCATCGTACGAACGCGTCCGTATTCATGACCACTAACGAAGATATCTCCGACCCTCAGCGTTCCAGCCTGAACGAGAACTGTTGCAACCACTCCTCGGCCGCGATCCTGACGGCTCTCGATGATGGTTCCCTTTGCGCGACGATCTGGGTTGGCTGTCAACTCCTCAACCTCCGCCAGAACAAGTACACCATCCAGAAGCTCATCTATGCCTGTCCCTTTGAGGGCAGATATCGGGAAGAACATAGTATCGCCACCCCAATCCTCCGGCTGTAGCCCGAACTCGGCTAGCTGTGTCTTGATGCGATCCGGATTGGCGTCGTGTTTGTCCATCTTATTGATAGCCACAACAATAGGTACCTTCGCAGCCTGAGCGTGACTAATTGCTTCCCTAGTTTGCGGCATGACGCCGTCATCAGCAGCAACAACTAAAATTACAATATCTGTAACCTGGGCTCCACGGGCACGCATCTGCGTGAAAGCCGCGTGGCCCGGGGTATCGATAAAGGTAATCGCCTTACCGCCTTTCGTGGTAACGCTGTAAGCGCCGATGTGCTGGGTGATTCCCCCCGCTTCCTTAGCGGCTACTGAAGCGCTACGTATTCTATCCAAAAGCGAGGTTTTTCCATGGTCAACGTGACCCATCACGGTCACAACTGGCGGCCGGGTGATTAACACAGCGCCCTCGTCAGCGGCTACATCCTGAATTAGATCCTGCTCGTTAAACTCGGTGTGCTTAACCTCGTAACCTAGATCGTCAGCGACGATCTGCGCCGTATCTTTGTCGATCGCGTGATTGATTGTCGCCATAACTCCGAGGCCCAGAAGTTTCGCGATAACCTCTCCAGCCTTAAGGCTCATCTGCTTAGCTAGGTCACCTACTGTAATAGAGTCACCGAGCTCGATTACCTTCTTAGCTACCTTAGGCTTATCAGCATCAGCTAACTGGTCAACATCATCCTTATGCTTGCTCTTCTGCTTCTTTCGTCCAACCCTTCCATCATAATCAAGGAGGTCAACAGAGCTGATTTCGCGCTTACGCCCTTTTTTAAAACCACCCTTCTTATTTGCGCCCTCCTCCTCGTCATCAAAAGATACTGGGCGAGTCTCTTCCTTCGTTGCTCCTTTGACCGGCTTCTTAGCATCTACTGGCTTTACTATAGCTCTGCGGGCCGGGAGCTCGATCTTTCCAAGAATCTTAGGTCCGATGGTGGCCTTTTCCTCTACGGGCGAAGGCTGTGGTGGCACAGACTCTTTGGCGGTCGCCATCTTCTCTGGTTGAGGTTGCTCACTCTGACTGGCTTCCACCAGTTCAGGCTGAGCAGACGGCTCTAGCTCATCAGCTACTTCAGCGGTTGCGGCGACTTCGCGCGCGGCGCCCCCCTCACTAGGTTGAAAAAGTTCATCCGCCGCGGCTATCGCGCTCGCGATCGGATTCGCTTCAATGGAAACCGTTGCCTGCGGAGCCGGAGTGGCCGAAACCGGCTCTGGAACATCAACAGCTCTCCTACGTCTGATAACATCACCGGAGCGCTTCTCGACGACAGTATATGTGGCGCCAGTTGTGCGATCGACCTTGGTCGTTACAACCTCGGTGTTCTCGCTTTTTGGAGTGCCGACCGCCTGTCGAAGGATCGCCCTACGAACAGCGTCAGCCTCATCGGCGTCAACCGAGTGCGAATGAGAGCTTTTGCCGGGAATACCGAGCTCCTGAATCTTCGAGAGGACAACCTTATTTTCTACGCCAAGTTCCTTGGCCAATTCGTAAATACGTATCTTTGACATGCGCTTTATTTCTCAACACTTTCTAGCATCAACCGCGCTAGGTCACTTACCTGCGCGGCTTTTAGGGTGCCGGAAGTGAGTCGTAGCGACCTCTCCCAGCGAGCTGACTGACTGAACTTTGATAGGCACTCAAGTTTTTGGTGAACGTAAGCACCCCTACCCGGAGCGCTCAAATCTCTGTCCCAAAACAGCATGCCGCCAACAAAGGTCAACCTCGCTAGCTCATCCTTTCCTCCTTTAGAGCGACACACACAACAAGTACGCTCGCTCTTCTTTTTCATCTCCTTATGGTCCTCGCGCCGTCAAACACTCCTTACCGAAGCGATTCAACACTCGCGGCGGCTCCACTCTTCAAAAAACTTTCTGCCGCGGCTCGGATCTGCTCAACATCGCTCTCCTCTACGCCACTCACCCCTCGCAGAGTTTCATCATCAGCCTCAATCACACTCTGAATCGTCTTGTATCCAGCCGAAACTAAGATCTCTCTAAGATCGGCGGGGATAGGCAAGCGATCGATATCAGTGACTTCCTCAGATGGACCACCGAAGGTATCAGCCTCATCGCCGAGCTGCTCCGCGAACTCCCTGGCCTTAGCCGAGATATCGGCAGCCTGCTCGTTCGAAAGTCCCTCAATCTCAGAGAGCTCATCCACAGAAGCATCAGACACCTCGCGAATGGTACGATAGCCGTGCTGAAATAGTAACTCCGCGTGCATGAAGTCGATCCCAGGTATCGCTCCCAGAGCGGCGCGCGCCCTCTTAGCTTCCTCCTCCGCAACCGATACACTTCTTACATCGATACGCCATCCCGAGAGCTTGCTGGCGAGCTTAACGTTCTGACCACCACGGCCAATCGCTAAGGAGAGATGGTCATCTGGCACGATCACCTCCATAGAGTGCTGTTCCTCATCTACAACTACTCGGCTAACCTCAGCTGGCGCTAATGCGCGGGCTACGAAGCTAGGCTCGTCCGCTGTCCAAGTGATAATATCTATGCGCTCTCCTCGCAGCTCCTGCACTACCGCCTGAACGCGTGAGCCCTTAATACCAACGCACGCTCCAACTGGATCGATCATGCTATCGTTCGAGTAAACCGCTATCTTAGCTCGGAAGCCTGGCTCACGCGCCACTGCTTTTAGCTCAATAACCTTCTCAGCGATCTCAGGAACCTCAAGCTCAAAGAGCTTGCGGAGGAAATCCGGGTGGCTACGCGTTAGTACGATCTGCGGTCCACGCGCTGAACGATCCACATCTAGAACCATTCCACGAAGGCGATCGCCAGGGCGATACTTTTCGCGCATGATCTGCTCGCGCTTAGGCAGTATGGCCTCTGTCCTGCCGAGGTTCACTATGATGTTACCGCGCTCAACTCGAAGCACGATCCCACTCATTAATTCGCCCTTGGAATCCTTGTACTCCTCAAAGATCACTCCGCGCTCGGCGTCTCGAACCTTCTGCATGATAACCTGCTTAGCGGTCTGCGCGGCGATTCGACCCAACACGTCAGTATCGAGCTTCTTACCGATCTCCTCACCTTCCATTACCTCAGGGTCGCTGCGACGGGCGTCATTTAGCGAGATCTGGGTGTCAGGGTCGTCAACTCGATCAACAACAACCTTAAACTGAACAACCTCAATCTCTCCCGTCTCCGGATTGAACTTCGTCTCTAAGTTCCAGTTATGACCGTAATGTTTACGCGCGGCTGACAACATCGCCGACTCGATCGCCTCGATAAGCACCTGCTTATCGATACCTTTATCGCGTCCCATCTGACTGAGGATGGCATTTAAATCGAATTTTGATGACATATATCTACCTCACCTTCACACGCTAAAATTTAAAATCAACCCGCGCCTCTTTTAGGTTTCTTAATGGGATCTGAAAACTTTCCTTGCCGCTCTCAGCCTCAACCCTAACCGAGTCACTCGAAGCGTCGCGTATATAGCCGTTTACGACTACAGTCGCCCCACTTTCATCATTCTTGAACTTAACCTTAACTCGCTCACCAACCGCACCTTTAAAGTGCTCTGGCAATCTAAGTTTTCGGTTTATACCTGGGCTAGACACCTCTAATGTGCAGTTCCCTGGTATAAGTTCACTTTGCTCATCCAGATCAAGGATACGCTTGCTTACACGCACGCAGTCCTCAAAAGAGATTCCGCCCCTCGCGCCATCTTCGGCGTTTCCCGCCGACTCCCGTTCGCCTTCGCGTTCCTGCGGATTAGAGCCATCAGCTACCGGCCGCGTAATGAAAACTTTAAGAGCTCCACCCCTTCTGGTGTCCGACGGAAGTTCCAGATCAAAAAGAACAACGCCCTCCTCGAGAGCTACCTGCTCGACCGTCTTCCAAAGAGATGTCCCCTCTAGCCCCATGCCTCAACCATTCACTACCTGCGACCAGGCACAGCCGCTATGCGCTACCTGCCCGACCTAACCCACGACAAACCTCATGCGCCGCCACAACTGACGTGACCCTGATAAATCAATTTTGATTCAGGATAACGAACCAGAATCGGGAAGATTCTGGGGCGGCAAGAATTTGCCGGAACCACAAGAAGTTAGCATACGACCGATAATTGAGCAACTAATAGATCGACCGATAAATCAAGAATAAACTAGGTAATTACAAAGAGTTATTGCCTACTTAAACTTCAGAAACGAAAAAGCTCGCCGGTCATGATAATCAGCTTCAAAGTCAGGACACCCGGCAGATGTCACATACCTAGGCACATCCTGCTGGCACAAACAGAGGGTCACTTGAGCCCGAATTCCGCGTGAGATCTCGGTACCTAGCTGAGCGAGCGGGAGAGATATCGCTCCAGTCCAACTATCCGATCTCCGCTCAACCCAAACTTCAGCGTCGGGTGGAACCGATCTTGCGTCTCGCTTCCTGTAGGCTAAAAAGTTCATATACCACCACGCTCCGTCCGGCGTGATATGTATCTCGAAATACCTATCGTCCGCCCCCATTACAAAGAGCTCCGCTGTCTGGCCGCGAGTTTCGGGCTCCGCTAAGTCATTCACGAAACGCCCTTTTAGATCCGGCTTACTCACGGGCGGCTCAAACGGAACCTCCGCAACGAATGTCAGATACTTTGAATCTTTACCGATGGCGAAGCGATACGGATTAGAGAGCTTCTGGCCCTGCCAGTCAACGGCGACCTCGTCGCGTAGAAGCATGAGAACCTCCCGCCAATCGCGGCCGTCTTTTAGCGTATGACAAATAAGATTTTTGGCTGCCACTTAAAACCTAACCCACAATCCTTTCCTGACGCTTGGCGCCCCTTATTCTAGTCCGTTGCCCGATGGATCCGCCAGCCGCGAAGATCTTAAGCTCGTTGGGCAAATCGTTGCGGCCTCCACGTTGATAGTCCTCAGCCAGTATTGGACCAACACGCTCACGATCTAAGCCCCTTACCTCAACTAAGAATCTAAATAAAAGAGAGGTTAATGCCTTTAGCTCTATGGCGGACCTCCTACCTACCTCTCTAAATAGCCAATCACTCCACCGCATGAATCCCGAAAAGGGGGTTTCTGGGGGTTCCCACAACAGTTTCTTACTCTTGAAGAAATTGCCGCTATTACTCACCAGATCCCAGTATTTAGCGAACCTCTCCATCCTTCTAAGATCAAAGAAAGATATATCTTTAGTCGATAAAATCTCATAGGGCGGGTCATCACTAAACCTGAGATCAAAATTCTCAATATGCCTAGCTATCGGGGTTCCACGCAGCTTCTTCAGAATCCCTACTTGGATTTCTTGGGGATCAAGGTTAACGAGTCGATCAAAGCCAGCGGCGAAACTATTTAAGTCCTCGCCCGGAAGTCCAGCAATTAGATCCACATGAAGATGCGCTGACGTATCTTGTCTCAGAAAAGATATATTCTCGATCAGCTTGTCGATATCTTGACGCCTGCTGATCAGGGCGCCTACCTCAGGATTTAAACTTTGAACACCGATCTCAAGCTGGAGAGACCCCGGCGGGAACGCCGCTACGGTCTCCCGAAGCTGCTTAGGGAATCTATCTGGCACCATCTCGAAATGCACAAACACCCCCGGCTCGTATCGATCTAAGAAGAACTTAAGAATGTCGTTAGCGATTCTGACATTCAAGTTAAAGGTGCGATCAACGAATTTGAACGTTCTAGCTCCTCGAGCGAAGAGAGCTTCAAGCTCAGCAAGGACAGCCATGTGATCGAACTGTCTGACCGGGATATCTATTGATGAAAGGCAGAACTCACAAGTAAAAGGACAACCCCTTGAAACCTCCACGTAGATTACTCGTGAAGCGATGTCGGTATCTGTGTAAAGCGAATAAGGGAGCTTTAATGTTTTTAGATCCGGAAGACCCCCGTGTATTATCTTATCCTTGGGGGCCTGGCCCGTGAGAATCTCCCTACAGAGAGAGGCGAACGCCAGATCGGCCTCTCCTGTAATCAGATAATCGGCTCGCTTTACTAAAGGATCGCGTTCATATTCGTAACTGACTTCAGGACCACCAAGGATAACTGAGATATCTGGTCTCAGTTTCTTTATAATCTCCACAACCTCTGTAGTGCGTTGTCGATTCCAGATATAGACCCCGAACCCTATAATTATTGGGTTTGTTATCAACAGGGCTTCAGCTATCTCTTTAGCGCTCTGAGCGTTCTCGAATTCACGGATAACGGCGCGACACTGAAGCTCACCAAGCTCGGCAAATAGGTACCGCAGCCCAAGAGAGGCGTGGATGTAGCGGGCGTTTATAGTGGCGAGTAATATCTCTGTCATGTTGTGGACTCATGCTACCCGTGACTGCCAGATCACTCAAGCGATGTAACTACTCACCCCAAAAAGCCACCCGACTCATAACACCCGTCATTCCAAACGCTTAATTATCGGTAATAATAGACCCTATGAAACAGGAATGGATCGTAGTCGCGAGTCGGGAAGAGGTAAAGATATTCAAACGCCAAGGGGCCGAAGGCATCGAACTTATTAGAGACATCGGAAACCCTTTAGGCACGGCTCGTGAGCAAGATTTTGTGACAGATAAACCGGGAAGAGCGACAGACAACAGAATGCGAGCCAGACACGCGTATTCAACAGAACAGAGCTACCGTGAGAGAGCCATGATTGAGTTCTATCGCGACATAGTAGCCATATTAGATAAGTCTCTTCTGGAGTGCGAATTCGAAACCCTAACATTAATCGCGGAACCCCGTCTTTTAGGTATAATCAGGGATCTCTTGCCGGCTAGGATCAAGCGAGTGATCAAAAGGGAGATTAGAAAAGACCTCTCTTACGCCGAACCACCTGAGATCGCCGACCGTCTTATTTAATAACGTCGTGACTATTCAGCAAATGCTGACGCAAAAATTTAGCGCCTATCAGGGGCGACCTTACGACGCTATGCGGGGTGGAAATAACGTCTACGCCAAATGCGGATCGAAATGTAAGACCTCTGGCCTATATACAGAGCTCACAGTGAAGCGAACTATTCGCGCTAATATAACCCCGGCCACTATCAACAGAAGCGCGGCTACCCAATAAGAGGCGCCCGACGAATTGCTATCATTTGGCGATAGTCCACCCATAAGCGCTATCCCCTCGGAAGACCAAGTAGCCTCTCAGATATTATTGACCGCTGTATCTCTGAAGTTCCAGCGGCTATCGTCCTTCCTCGCGAATAAAGATAACGGTGTGCCGCCGCGCCCACCTCTGTATCTGACTCTCCTAAAGCCGCCTTGGAACCGCTCAAGGAGAGCGCGAAACTGCACAGACGCTGAAACGACTCGCTCCACAGGAGCTTATCCAGTGAACCCTCAGGCCCCGGCTGAGACCTATCCGAGTACTCCATGAGGTGCTTGTAGGCAAGCGCGCGAGTGGCGCAAGCATCCGCGATACAGTGAGCTAGCTCAATCCTTTGAGACCCCGACAAAAATGGGACACTCTCTCTAATTAAAGCCCGCAGAGCTACCTCAGATTGAAGCTGGCGAGAGAATGTCAGCACAACCCGTTCAAACATGAGTGTTGAAATAGCGATCTTCCACCCCTGCCCCTCCTGTCCAACTAGATTCTCTTTGGGCACGAAGACTTTATCAAAAAACACCTCATTAAACTCGCTGTCACCACTAATCTGAGTGAGCGGCCTTACAGTGACTCCAGGCGAGTTAAGCGGAACCAAGAGATATGACAACCCGTCGTGCTTTTTCGCCCCTTGAGATGTCCTACACAAAACAAAACACCACTCAGCACAGTGCGCGAAACTGGTCCATATCTTTTGGCCCGTTAAATTGTATCCGCCTTCTACCGGAACGGCGGCGGTTTTCACCGCTGCTAAATCGCTTCCTGCTCCTGGCTCAGAAAATCCTTGGCACCAGATCTCATCTCCAGAGAGAATCTTACTTAAAAATCGACTTTTCTGCTCGGGAGTGCCGTAATTAATTAGCACGGGACCCACCATTGTAATTCCAAAAAGTCCAAGTATTTGAGGAGCAGCCACCCTCACTAATTCCTCCTGAACGATCGCCTCCTCAACAAGAGACAAACCGCGACCTCCGTATTCGCTCGGCCAATGAGAACCAAGCCAATTGGACTCTGATAGAGTCCGCTGCCATCTCCTTCCGACTTTTTCAAACTCAGCTAACGAAGTTCCCCCCAAAGCCGGCGGAGGATTGAGAGTCAGCCATGCTCGGAACTTTAACCTGAAATCCTCACTCTTTGCCGATAACGAAAGTTTGAGCACACGTACACCGTATTTATATATCGCTCCACTTATGTCCCGACGCCTGCAATAACTCATCCGCCGCAGCAGGCCCCCAAGTTCCGGCTTCATAAGTGTATACTGGCGGAGGATTTGGCCCCTCCCAGACCTCGAATATAGGAGCAAGCAACTCCCACGACTCTTCGATCTCATCATTACGGGTGAAAAGAGTCGGATCTCCCTTCATAACATCCAATAACAATCGTTCGTATGCCTCCGGCGATGCTACGCCAAAAGAACTGTCATATGTAAAGTCCATCTCTACAGGCCTCACCCTGAACCGGGGACCAGGCTGTTTAGAGCTTATTCTGAGGGACATGCCCTCCTTGGGTTGGACCTGGATTGACAAAACGTTGTGCTCCAGGTCCCCCCTCTGCCTGCCTTTAAACAGTGAGTCCGGAGCTTTATTGAAGAAAACCTTAATCTCCGTGACTCGTTTAGCTAAACGCTTACCAGCTCTAATGTAGATCGGCACTCCGCTCCATCGCCAGTTGTCAATCTCTAGTCTTAAAGCTACGTAGGTATCGGTTTTTGAGTCTACAGCCACCCCTTTTTCCTGCAGATAGCCTGGAACTTTCTCTCCCTTGATTGATCCCGCCGCGTACTGAGCTCTCACCGTATTCTTCCGAACATCCGCGGGTTCCATACGCTTGATAGATCTTAAAACCTTGGCTTTCTCATCGCGAATACCATTAGCGTCGCTTAGGGAGATAGGAGGCTCTATGCAGAGTAGCGATAGCATCTGTAATACGTGATTCTGAACGATATCTCTAACTATGCCGTTCTGGTCGAAATAGGCCGCTCTGTTGCCAATGCCGATATCCTCACAGACGGATATCTGAATGTGGTCAATATACTTGCGATTCCACAAGGGCTCAAAAATACCATTTGCGAACCTAAACACTAATATATTTTGAACAGTCTCTTTCCCGAGATAATGATCTATGCGGTAAATTTGCTCCTCAGCCAAACTTTTTCTCAGAACCGCATTGAGCTCTCGCGCCGAATGAGTGTCGTGACCGAACGGCTTTTCTACTACTACAGAGGTGCGTCTTGAGTATGCCCTAACGTCCTCAACTAATCCGATCTCGCGGAGGTTCGATGCAATAGGTCCGAAGAACTGAGGAGCCATGGCCAGGTAGTACACATAATTAAACACCTCTTGCCTAGTGGCACAAAGCATTTCCATTCGTTTCTTCAGACTGTCGAAATCGGACAAAACCGCTCCATCGCATGGCTGGTAATAAAGATTGGCGGAGAACTTATCCCAAACTGCGGCGCTGATCGGCCTTCTCGAGTAGTTGCAGATTCCCTCGTAAACCCTTTTGCGGAACTCATCATCACTGAGCTTAGACCTCGATGAACCGATCACTATGAAATTATCCGGAAGAAAATCATCTTCCGCTAAATTACAAAGCGCCGGGATTAATTTCCGCGATGTGAGGTCTCCACTGGCACCAAATATCACCAATACCGTAGCTGGCGGTTTAGTCATCTTAGTGTCATCGTAACTTGCCATGACGTTATCCGAATATTATCTTGACCACTATTTTAGGGGCCACCTTAAGCTACCTTACTCATCTTTACTTCGATTGAACTAAGCAGGTCACGATACGAGTCCGCGAAACTATTTACTCCGACCACTTGAAGCTCTTCTAACAGAGATGACATGCATATTCCCTGAGATTCAATCCAAGCCAACAGCTCTTTTGATTCGGCGAGGCCTTGATGTAGTCTCGGCGAAATATCACCGCCTTGTAGCAAAGCGTTAACCGTCGCCGGCGGCATAGTATTGACTGTATCTCGCCCGGCGAGCTCCTCTACATACATTACGGCCTTGAAGACTGGATTTTTGGTACCTGTACTTGCCCAAAGCGGGCGCTGCGCGCGCGCCCCAGATCCCCGAAGTCTATTGAAACGCTCGGATGTGAAGATGTTCTCAAAGGCTTCGTAGGCTAACTTTGAATTGGCCACTGCAACCTTCCCAAAAAAACGGGTTCGCTCCTCTTCTTTCGCTTTTTTCGCGGCGACTTGAGAATCAAACTTTTTCTCTACAAGAGCATCTACCCGAGAAACAAAGAAACTGGCCACTGAGGCGATACCATCCACCCTCAGCCCCTTAGCCGCTCGTTCCTCGAGCGCCCCCAGGTATGCGTCAGCGATTTTGACGTAAACCTCGCGCGAGAATATAAGCGTAACATTAACATTTATTCCCTCTGCCAGAACTGCCCGTATAGCCGGCACGCACTCAGGAGTGGCCGGAATCTTTATCATCACATTTGGACGATTAAGTCTTTGCCATAGTCTCTTAGCCGCCTCGACAGTCCCCGTCGCATCCCTCGCCAAGAACGGAGACACCTCGATACTGGCAAACCCATCACCACCCGAAGTGGCGTCGTAGACCGGCCTGAGCAGATCAGCCGCTGCCGCCACATCTTGCAGCATAAGCTCCTCGCAAAGCGCTTCAGCACCTAATCCTCTTAAATCCGATCTGCCCATCTCAGCATCGTAGTTGCTGGTATCGGCAATGGCCTGCTTGAAGATTGTTGGATTGCTAGTTAAACCTGAGACGCCTTGGGCAATTAAGGACTTAAGCTCCCCAGACTTAAGTACATCACGAGATAGGTTATCGTACCACACGGACTGGCCCAGCAGATTCAGCGCTTCTATTTGTTTATTTTTGGTGTTTGGCATATTTGAACCTCTACTCTTCGTCTATCAAAACATATCGCCGGGCAATATAACCAATTTTAATAGCCGACGAAACAAATCATTTCTAATTAGACATCTAAAGTTAACTTCCGTTTGAAGTAGTCTGCTGAACCGTAAGACGGGTAGTCGTCTACCGCTACATACTAAATGGCGCGCCTACAATTGCCGCAAACGACTGGTCGCGAACTATTGCAGCAGTCTGGTAGCCCCATTCGCCTTCTGAGCGCGCTAGTCGGCTATAATTCTCGGAATATCCATAGCTCCTGGATAAGACAGCGCTTTACGCTTCCTATTTTTGTAAAAGCTATAAGTCGTCATAAGCACGTTCACTGCGTACGGGATACCGTTAACGTGGCAGATCTCGTCTCCATAATAAGTCGGGATCGGGCGCTCAACTATACGCATATCCCTCTCCGCCATAGCGAGGATGATCTGAGTATCAAAGTGCCAAGTGTTAGTGAAAGACTCGAATGGAATCTTTCTAAGGGCATGGGTCGAGTATAATCGATAGCCAGAGTGATATTCAGTAAGGTTTAACCCTGAGAGATAGTTTTGACACCTTGTCAGGACTCTATTTCCAAAGAACTTATACAGTGGCATGCCGCCCTTAAGGGCATCGATTGGCTTTGACATGCGCGAACCAAAAACCATATCAGCCTCGCCCTTCACTAGGGGCTCTAAAAGAATCGGCAATGCTTCCGGGGCATACTGACCATCTCCATGAACCATAGCTACAATATCGAGTCCGCGGTCGATAGCATACTGGTAGCCAACCTTCTGATTACCACCGTACCCCTGATTACGCTCATTCCTGTGTATGGTCAGCTTATCGATACCGTGTTGTGCCTTGTAACCAAGAGCGGCGTAGTAACCATTGTCTGAGCTACAATCGTCGATCACAAAGATCTCCTCAACGTCGTCGTATACCTCTTTAGGAATACGCGAAATTGTCTTGTTCAGGTGGTTAACCGCGTTGTAAGCGATGATAAAAATACCGATCCTTGGCTTACTCATTTTACCAACGTCCCCACTAAATCATACCCCGATACATCAGTTACCATGACACGACCAAGGTGACCAGCGGCGATCTCTCCGAGTCCCTCAACCACATCATTTATCAAAACATTACCGTCAACTTCCGGAGCCTGGAAACGGCTTCTAGCAGAGAGAAGAAGCTCAGTCTCTTCATGTTGACCGTCTACCAGAACATCAAGCTCTTGGCCTATATACTCCTGGTTTCGCTTCACACGAATCTTCTGTTGAGCCAGCATTATACGGTCGCGGCGGGCGCGTTTCTCTTTCTCCGAGATTTGATCACTCATTGAGTAAGCATCCGTACCCTGCTCAGGCGAATAGGTAAACACTCCAACGCTTTCGAAATGCCCATCTCCAACCAGAGCCTCCAGATCGCGCACATCTTCCTCGGTTTCACCTGGGAATCCAACAATGAAAGTAGTCCTAAGTTTAATCTGCGGCGCCTGGGTTTTCACGTATTCAACAAAGCGCCTCGAGCCAAAGCGACCCACTGGCCGCTTCATGGTCTTTAGCACCCGCTCACTGGCGTGCTGAAGCGGAACATCCAAGTAGTCACAGACTGAAGGCAGCTCCACGATCGCCTTAAGAAGCTCATCGTCAACACCAACTGGATAAGCATAAAGCAACCGCACCCACGAAGCCGCTTTGGTCGCATCTATCGATCGTAGTAGATCAACAAGGCGTCCTTTGCCCGTGTCTGTGCCAAAAGCCGTCAGGTCTTGGGCGACCAAGTTAAACTCACGTACCCCTTGCGCGCTGAGCGCCTGAACCTCTTTGGTGATCGACTCAACTGATCGGCTTCTCATTGCACCGCGAATCTGTGGAATGATACAGAAAGCGCAAGGGCGGTTACACCCCTCAGAAACCTTAACGTATGCCATGTGGCTCCTAGACGCCAAATGCCGCGGCATAGTCTCGTCATAAATAAAATAGGGCCGAGCCCCTTCATGAAGGATATCACGCAAATTATCATCAGCCCCCAATGCGGCTTGACCTACACTGAGTAGACCATCGAGCGCTATAAAAGAATCGACCTCAGGGAGTGCTTTACGGATATCGCCTTTGTACCGTTCAACCATACAGCCCGCCACCAGCAGGCGCCTAAGACTTCCTGACTTCTTTAGTTCCGACAACTCAAGGACACAGTCCACGCTCTCCTTCACGGCGCTCTCAAGAAATCCACACGTATTCACAACAGCGACATCGGCGTGAGATAGATCGCTGACGATCTCAAAACCGGTATTACGCAGAACCCCGATCATCACCTCGGAATCGACCTGGTTCTTGGCGCATCCGAGCGTAACGATAGCGGCACGGCCAGCGAATGCTCGTCCACCCTCAACATTCTGCGGCTCAGAGATATTAACGGCTACAGAGGAGCAGCTTCCAGCAGATGAGCTGTCAGGTTGAATAATCGATAGAGGAGACTTCATAAGTTAAGACCCGGGTGTTTTACGTCTATCTAGTATATCTACACCTTTTGGGTACTCTAAAACAAATCTGCCCGAATCAACCGAAGACTTATTAACCTGCTGATTTTCAAATAAAATAGCAGTAACATTCCCGCCAACCGAGTTAATTTTAGCGCCTTTTGGGAGGTTTTTATCCCTATCAACCAATAAAACGAACCCTTCAAGCGCCTCTTCTCTCCCGGTCTTATCCATTGGGACTAGGCTCAAAATAGGGCCCTCTTTTCCATTACAAGCTGAAACCAGCTCAAAATCCTGGGTTAGATTACCCAATCCCATCAGGAACGAAACCGGCAGCGCCGACATCAGGACCTTCCCGACCGAGTCGATCATCACTTGCCCTTTGTCGGGCTGATACATCCACAATTCCTCGTCGCGAATAACGACCTCCTGGGCACGTGGGGCCTTATAACTCCACCTCATTTTACCAGGCTTCGCGAAAACCATCGCCCCGGAGCTCTCCTCACCTTCATCAAGAGCAGCGACATACGACTCCTGAACGAAGCCTCCCTGAAGAGACTCGATCTTCGAGTACCCCTCCTGTACCTTCGCTAATATCGCGTTTCCCTGCTCCCTTGAGAGCTGCTCTGAAGCTTGAGAGCACTTGAAAGCTCTTGAGGCCTGGCCTGTGCCAAAGGACCCCGCTGTTTGAGCCACCGCGTAGAAGTTTAAGCTAAAAACTAACGCGAGTGATAACGCTTGAATTCTAAGTATGTTATAATTCATGACGTTGGAAAGTCTCTCACACTGGAGAACTCGACACAACGACCTAGGCTAATCTTTCCAGACCATGACCAACTCCTACTCAGAAGCTAATTGCGAATATTTCACCACAAAAGCTTGTGGTTCCTGCTCTTTGCTCGCTGTCACACAGGAAGCGCGTTTTAACCATAAATTGAGCAAACTGCGGGAGACATTCGCGACAGCCCGAATAACACCGACACATTTTCATCCCCCCGTAGTCACCCACTCGCCCTGGGAGACGAGACACAAAGTAAAGATGAGCGTGACAGGGACGGCAGACACCCCAATAATCGGAGTCACCCGGCCCGATATGACTTCAAGTGATATAAAACGATGCCGATTATCTAGCGCCCCTATAGCGTCTTTGCTTGCGTTCATGAGTGGATTTATAACGCGTCACGACCTCCACCCATACGACATAAGGGCGCGGCACGGCGAACTTAAGTTTCTGATCGTTATGACTACTGCCAACAACGACCAGGGGATCCTGCGCTTTGTTCTAAAAAGCTCCGAAGTGGTTCCTCGGATCAGAAAGGCGCTCCCCGAATTACTGATCGCATTCCCGTGGCTAAAGGTGATAAGCTGCAATATACAGCCGATTCCAGCGGCGATTCTAGAAGGCCCGGAGGAGATCGTACTCACCGATTGCGCCGCGATCCGGGATGATGTCGCGGGTGTTCCGCTCTATTTTGCGCCGCAGTCCTTCATGCAAGTTACCCCTTCAATTGCCAAGCGGCTTTACCGCGCTGCCGCGGATGTCGTTATTGAGAGCCGCGCTCAAGACGTACTCGATCTCTTCTGCGGGGTCGGCGGCTTCTCACTATCATGCGCTCATGTATGCGGATCAATCACAGGGATAGAGATATCCAAACAAGCGATCGAATGTGCTACCAAGAGCGCCGCTGAGATGGGGCTTAAAAACACACGTTTTATATCCGCTGACGTTGATAAGTTTCTCTCCGATCGTAGCACCTTAAGTCCCGACCTGGTAATCACTAATCCTCCACGTCGAGGACTATCCGATAATATCGTAGGGTATTTACTCCAAGCGGCCCCGAAGAAAATAGTTTACTCAAGCTGCAATCCTGAAACTTTCTGCCGCGACGTAGCGATGCTAGCCGAGCGCTACACCCTAGATTCAGCCACCCCATTTGACATGTTCCCGCTTACACACCACTGGGAGATTCTTGGTGTACTAGGGAAGGCCGGCAAAACCCATCCCTACTGCGAAAGCGGATCTTGAGCTGCTCTTCGAGTTTTCGAGATGGGAAAAAATCCTCAATGTATCACAGTGGATACACTTCCGACCTTCGCTAAAGCTACGGCCGGCGAGATAATGTAGGACCAGACGTAGCCTTGGCGTAGTCTGGTGCGGTTTTTTCCCATCTCGAGAATCGAATATCAACTCAACCTCCACTTTCTCGCTACGGGTAGGTTTTGCCGGCCTTCCCTAGGGAAGCGAGGCGCCTAAGAGCTCTTTGACGGGAAAAGAAATAGATATGTCGCTCTCATCAGCTTCACAGTGACGCGCCTCCCCCTTCATTTGAGCTATCAACGCGGCGAGCACCTGTTTATCCCTTTCGCTAGGCTGAGACACACGCGAACTTTTAACCCCGCCTATCTCAATCAATGACAGGGTCACCCTGTCGGAAATTACCTTGAGCTTCAGCTCCAACGAATTTCCCGTCTCAACAGATCGATGCCTTAGCTGGTCCGAAAGAATTTCATTAAGCAGCAGCCCTAGCCTAGTAGCTACCAAGCTAGGTACGAGAACCGGGGCAAGGTCAAAATCAAGTCTAGGCTGTTCATGAGTTCGCCTGGCACCCGATACTAACTGTGTAGCGACATCTTTAAGATACTCATCGAGTTGTACAGAATCATACCCTCCGGACTCGGATAGCTTATCATAAACCAGCGCCATGCTATGGATCCGCTCCTCCATCCTCCGGAATATCTGCTGCGCATTGCCCTCGCTCAGCCCTCGTCCTTGTATCCGGAGGAGGCTACAAACTATCTGCAGATTGTTCTTTATTCGATGATGAAGCTCCTGGAGGAAATCATTTCCCGCGGCAATCTGAGCTCGTGGCTCAGCCTCTTTGATCGAATACCCCAATCCGGTTCCACCGGTCTCGGTCGCCTCCGCGGAGCTTAAAGGTACCTGTAAGTCTCTCTTCATGCGCCAAATCTACAACCGCTGAGTCCATTACGAAATACCCATGGGACTTACAGGTAACGGGACCCTGCTGTGCATCATATCTGTCGAGATTTTTTGCACAAAAAAGTCGAGACTAGCGTGTAAAAGCTATGATAGACTGGACGCTGATTTGTACTTTATAAAGGAGGGATCCCCAATGAGACTTGCTTCACGTCTAGGTATTTTTACGTTGTTTTTGGCCAACCTATGCGCCCTCCCGGCTAACGACGCAGCCGCTCAGAGCACCCCAGAGGTCGGGGTCAAGGCTCGATGTGTCGCGAATTCTACGCGTGCGCTCACAGGCATCCTTAAGGAGAAAGTAACAGCACTGTACACTCAGGCGGGACATACGAAGGTAGTGGTTGTGGTCTCGATACGAGCTCAACGTGGTGCTCTAACGAGCGTTAAGTTCGCCAATTTAGTTGGAGTCACTGGCGTCGCTTTTAAAACTGACGCTGCCAGCGGAGCGCAGCTTACCACCAACGCCACACCTATCGCCGCATCTTGCGCAGTAGAAGGAACTGCTTCAATAAAGGTCACCTATCTCCCTAGCGGCTCAGTTGCGGGAACTCCGAGAAAGACTGTCACCACAACCCAGACGGTCTCACTTGATGGCTCGTTTCTGTAAGTCCCTCGTTTAATGTGGGCGGGGTAACTCCCCGTCCACATTAACTCTAGCTCCGGTGGCAATTCCAATACGGGCGCAAGTGCCTCCGGCCACCTCCAAAACATACTGGCTTAGAGCCTCAACCCCCCGCGGCTCCTCCGTCAGCGGGGGAGCGTTCTCCACAACACCAACAACCCGCCAATCCTTAGATATAAAGATCATATCGAGTGGAATAAGGGTGTTCTTCATCCAGAAAGAAAGATGCCGCTCTTCCGGAAAAAGAAAAAGCATGCCGGCCTTTGCTCCAAGCTCGCGCCTGAACATAAGCCCTTTCGACCGCTCCTGATTGTTCGAAGCCAACTCTACCGAGAAAGTCTCAAGCGTTTTATCCGAGTTAGATAAGGTTAAGTCAACTGTTGGGACTCCGGACGCGCTCTTACAAGCTACTAGCGCGAATGTCGCTAGTCCAAGAAAGAAACGCTTAATCGCTCGATATGGGACCATCCCTACCTATTCTTAAGCGCTTCGGTTAGTTGAGGAGCTACCTCAAAAAGATCAGCCACTAACCCATAATCGGCGACCTCAAATATCGGGGCGTCGGGGTCCTTATTTACAGCTACAATGACCTTAGAGTCCTTCATCCCAGCCAGATGCTGAATGGCGCCCGAGATCCCTAGAGCGATATACAGATTCGGCGCCACTACTTTGCCCGTCTGTCCAACTTGCCAGTCATTTGGAGCATATCCCGAATCAACAGCGGCTCTAGAAGCGCCAACCGCCGCTTTCAGCACGTCAGCTAGGGGAAAGACGACCTTTTCGAAGTTCTCCGCTGAGCCAAGCGCTCTCCCGCCACTAACTACTACCTCTGCTTCAGAGAGTTGTGGTCTATCGGCCTTCGAATGCTCATAGCCAACAACCTCACCAAACCTTGGCTGCTCGCGTAGCTCTGGATCCCCAGCCAGGGCCAGCTCAGCAACATCCCCCTTACTCCCCGACTTAGCGGCCGCCGCAAAAGCAGTTCCACGAACGGAAACGATCCTTGTCGACGTAAGTAGCTCAACGTCAGCCAATATATTTCCAGCATACATCGGCCTCTTTAAACTTCCATCGTCGTTAACACCGATGATATCTGACGCCTGTGCTCCGTCTACCAACGCCGCTACCCGCGGAAGCAGATCCTTGCCGGTGCTACTGGCCAGGCCAACTAGCGTTGACGCTCCTAGTTCCTTCATAGCCAGAGCAAGACCGCGAGCATAAGGCTCGGCGCGATAACTCTCAAATAAAGAGCTCTCTGAATAGAGCACCTTCGACAACCCGAATTCAGAGATCTCCTGTGCCGCCGATGCCGCTCCCTGGCCGAGGGCTACTCCGACTATATCTCCCATGCCCCAAGCTGCTTTGAGCTGCTGACTCGCCGCCAGGGCGACTAGAGACCCCTTCAATATCTTGCCGTTATCGTGTTGAACAAAAAGTAGTACGCTAGACATTAGTTTTTCCCAAAAAATTTAAAGAACCTTGGCCTCATTTTGAAGCGCCGAAAGAAGCTCCGCCACATCAGCGACTTTCCTTCCCGACTTCCTGCCAGCTGGAATGGAAAGCGACTTAACGCGAGTCTTCACCTCGGACGAAACACCTAACGATTCAATTGAGACCTCCTCGAACGGCTTCTTCTTCGCCTTCATCAAATTAGGTAATGCCGCGTATCTCGGCTCGTTAAGCCTCAGATCGGTCGATACTACACACGGCATAGGAACTTTTAGGGTCTCTAGTCCACCGTCGACTTCGCGGGTAACGGTGGCGCATCCATTCTCTACTAACACCTTCGAAGCAAAACACGCCTGCGGGAGATTCAAGCGCCCCGCCAGTAGCTGCGCGGTTTGACTAGCGTCAGAATCGATCGCCTGCTTACCAAGAAGGATCATCTGGTAATCCCCCTTCTTGAAAACTTCAGCTATTACCCGCGACGCGAGGTCGGAATCCACCGGACCATCGTGCTTTACAAGTATCGCTGAATCGGCCCCCATGGCTAGAGCGTACTCTAAGCGGTTACGTGTATCGGCCGGACCAACACTCACTAGCACTATCTCCGTGGCGATCCCTTTCTCCTTTAAACGGATAGCCTCCTCTACCGCTATCTCGTCGAACGTGTTGATGATCCACTTAATGCCTTCTGTCTGAATATTGGACCCGTCAGGAAGCAACTTAAGCTTAATCTGCCAATCTGGAACTCTTTTTATTGGAACAAGTATCTTCATAGCTAAACTTTACCGTAACTTTTAGTATCTGTGCCAGAGTGATAATAAAAAAGGCGCCCGCTCTCGCGGACGCCCTTCAATTTTTGAGCTCGAGGCAAATCCTGCCTCGAGCTCATCACGGTTAAACCCAGGAATTACTCCTTGTCAGTACCGCGCATCTGCTCACGGATAAGATCTCCGAAGGTAACACGAGCACCCTCTTCCTCACCCATGTACGATGAGTCGTAGTCCTTACGAGCGCGCTCCTTAACTGAACGAGCACTTAAGCTAATACGACGCTCCTGAGTATCAACATTAGTTACCTCAGCCTCGATCTCGCTGCCTACAGAATATACCTGCGCAACGTCTTGACCTTGCTCAAGTCCGAGCTGCGAGTTGTGAATTAGACCCTCAACTCCTTCCTCGATCTCAACAAACACTCCGAACTCGGTGATCGCTGTTACGCGACCCTTCTTCTTAGTGCCAACTGGGTGACGTTGAGCGATCCAAATCCATGGATCCTCCGTCAACTGCTTGATACCAAGACTTAGACGCTCATTTGAGGCATCGATATCGAGAACAACGGCCTCGACCTCATCGCCCTTCTTGAACATCTCCTGAATCTCTTTAGGATCCTTAACACGCTTGGTCCATGAGAAATCAGAGATGTGAACGAGACCATCGATCCCATCCTCAACTCCCACGAAGATACCAAACTCAGTGATTGAGCGAACCTTGCCCTTAACACGAGATCCAACTGGGTGCAGACGCTGTAAGTCTTCCCACGGATTCTGCATAAGCTGCTTGAGACCAAGACTGATCCTCTGCTGCTCGCTGTCGATTCCGAGAATGACGGCCTCGACGGTATCTCCCTCGTTCACGATCTTCGATGGATGACGAACCTTCTTAGTCCAGCTCATCTCTGATACGTGAATGAGCCCCTCGACTCCCTCTTCTAGCTCAACGAAAGCTCCGTAGTCAGTAACCGACTTAACACGCCCCTTGATGCGCCCACCGATTGGGAAACGCTCATGAGCAGTTAGCCATGGATCCTGAGTGAGCTGCTTCATACCCAAGCTCACTCTCTCCTTGTCCTGATCATACTTAAGAACTACTACTGGAACTGTCTGTCCAACTGAGAGCTTCTCTGATGGGTGATTGACGCGCCCCCACGAGATATCAGTAATGTGCAGTAGTCCATCAATACCGCCGAGGTCAATAAACGCTCCGTAGTCGGTAACGTTTTTAACCACACCCTCCATAACGACTCCCTCTTGGAGCACTTTGAGGGTAGCTGTCCTTAACTCGTCACGCTCACTCAAGAGAACAGCGCGCCTAGAAAGAACGATATTGCCCTTGTCTCGGGTAATCTTGAGAACCTTGTAATCGAACTCCTGTCCGAGAAACTTATCGAGGTTACGGTGAGGCCGAATGTCGATCTGAGATCCAGGAAGAAATGCTGGAATTCCGATATCAACCTGAAGGCCGCCCTTAACTTTCTGAGTAACCTTACCGGAGATTCTTGTACCAGCCTTGTATGCGGACTCAACGCTCTCCCAAACACGCTTCTGGTCAGCTTTCTCCTTTGATAGGAGTACCTGTCCCATGTCGTTCTCTAGTGCAACGATTAAAACATCAACCGCGTCGCCAACTTTTACGGCGATCTTTCCTTCAGCGTTTATAAACTGCTCTGTTGGAACAACACCCTCGGACTTAAATCCGATATCAACTGAAACCATCTCTCGACCAACACCGGTAACAACTCCCGGAACGATCTTGCCTGGTCGAATATTATCTACACGATCACGAAATAGCGCCTCGAACTCACTAGCGAACGATCCCTCGTCGCTATCACCTTTAAATCCACCGAACGAGCCCGCTGAAAATGAACTAGCCATGCTAATACTAACTGCCTATCTGGTTCTATTGTTAATAAAAGATCTATTGCTCGCGACACCTGACCCTCTGAACCAAAAAAAGGGGTAGTATCGCCAAGCTGACCTCGCCACCCGCTGCGTGAATACAGGGAGAAATTCCTGAACGCCCAAAGCAAGCGACCCTCAATAGTATTCCGTAAGCACTTCCCGGTCAACAAGTACCCTGATTTACTAGGGCGTCGCAGTGTTTTTGGTAAGCTGCTGAGACAATTAGTAAAATATTTTTTACCACAGAGGACGCAGAGGACACAGAGAAAACCCCATAATTGCCCATAAAATGGCCGTTCTCTGTGTCCTCTGCGTCCTCTGTGGTGATAAAGAACTGCGACGCCCTACTGATTTACTACAAAAAGCGAAGCTTTGGCCAACCGGATTTAGAAGCTCCAAGAGCTAACTATTGAAATAACTCAGCAATCTCAGAGGGGCTCGGGGTTCCAGCACTCAGAGGAGAGTTGGGCCTACCCTCCCAAGCTGAGAAAAAATAGGTTAAAAGGACCCCGTAATAGTCCCGTTCACCCGGGCTGAGATCCCCTACGCCCATCAGATGACTCTCAAAACTCTTAACGGCGTCGAATACAGGCCCAGGTCCCGGACCGAACTCCTGAAGCCCCTCACTCAATCGACTAACTACATCAACAAGATCGGTTCTCGGATAACGCCGTGGCTGAGCTGCTGTCTTCTTGGGCTGCGTCTTAGAGCTGCACGACTGGGCTATCTGCCGTAACAAAGCGCGACATGATGAGCACCCCTGCTCCTCTTCAACCGCCGCTTTACACACACGATAGACTCGGTCTCTCCTCATATCCGCGTCAAGCAACCGACACATCTCTTGAAAGAGAAGATTATACCTAGCCAGTGAATATAGCTGCGGCGCCTTATTTACCTCCGCTATAGGGGTCGATTTCCTCTTTGGGCGTTTCTTTTCTGTCGAGATCGCATCGTGCCGCGGCGTGAATGAGACATCTTGAGAGTCGGCGCGATCTAACGTGAGAATAGACAACAAAAAGAGTGTAACTAGAGAGAATGATCTCATCGACCAAAGGGAGCGCGATAAAATAGGTTTACCGACGGACAACCGCCTCTGCAACAAAACAAGGATGTACGCGTAGGCTGTGTCTCTCATGAAAAAAGTCCGAAGCAAGGGGCTAGCAATATATAGCGCTCGCCACCAGCTTCGGACTATTAGAAATCCCTTTCAGGAGTTACGCAATCTGATCTTTAATGTCAGCTTGAGCTTCCTTCATTGAGAGTCGGATCTTACCCTGACGGTCGATCTCTAGGACCTTGACCATCACCTCATCGCCCTCGCTAAGAACATCGTCCACACGACGGATCTTCTCCTCAGCGATCTGCGAAATGTGAACCAAACCGTCTGTTCCTGGGAGGATCTCAACGAAGGCACCGAAATCCGCGAGTCTCTTAACGATTCCCTTGTAGATCTTACCAACCACAGCCTCTTGAGTAAGACTCTCGATGATAGCGATGGCGTTCTTTACCTTCTGTCCGTCATTGCTGGCGATACTTACAGTACCGTCATCAGTGACCTCCATCTTCACACCGCAGGACTCTGTAATCGAGCGGATTGTTTTACCACCTGGTCCGATTACATCGCGGATACGATCAGGATTGATCTTAATCTGTACGATACGCGGAGCATAACGACTGAGATCCTTGCGAGACGAATTAATCGCCTTACCCATCTCCTCAAGGATATGCAACCGGCCCTCTCTGGCCTGCAGCATCGCCTTGTCCATGATGTCGCGGCTCAGTCCCTTGATCTTGATATCCATCTGGAGGGCTGTGATACCCTTAGTGGTACCGCAAACCTTGAAATCCATATCACCAAGGTGATCCTCGTCTCCAAGGATATCAGTCAGAACAACGTACTTGCTGTCACGCTTGATCAGACCCATCGCCACGCCAGCGACAGGCGCCTTAACTGGCACACCTGCATCCATCAGAGCCAAGCTCGAACCGCACACAGTCGCCATCGAGCTCGAACCGTTGCTCTCAGTAATTTCTGAAACGATACGAATCACGTACGGGAACTGCTTTATGTCTGGGACTACTGCGCGAATGGCACGCTCAGCCAACGCTCCATGACCGATCTCACGGCGTCCGGGTCCACGCATCGGCTTGGTCTCACCGACTGAGAACGGAGGAAAGTTGTAGTGCAACATGAAGGTCTTCGAAGCGTCGCCCATGAGACTATCAATCCTCTGAGCCTCTGCCTCTGTTCCCAACGTCGCTACCACTATCGCCTGTGTCTCTCCACGTGTGAAGAGCGAAGAACCGTGTGTGCGCGGAAGGAGGCCAACCTCTATGGCTATCGGACGTACGGTCTTTGTATCACGCCCATCAAGTCTCATTCCCTCGTCTATAGCCAGGTCACGCACTACGTTGTAGTGAGTATCCTCAAAAGCCTTGCCGGCTAACTTGGCCGCTGCTGCCGCATTAGCGTCACCCTCTTTTACAAACTCTGCTACCAGTGCCTGCTTGGATCCACCTACAGCGTCACGACGAGCCAACTTCTCGCGGAGCTTAACGGCTTCTTTTAACTTAGGAGTAACGAAAGCCACCATCTTAGCGTAGAGAGCCTCGTCGTACCCCTTCGCTGGAGTCTCCATCTTAGGCTTACCGATCTGCTTCTGGAGATCCAGCTGCATATCGTTGATTACCTGACACTGTTCATGAGCGAAGAAAAGGGCTTCCAGGACCTCAGTCTCTGGCACCTCCTGAGCGCCTCCCTCTACCATCACTATGGCATCGCGCGAACCCGCGACGATAAAGTTGAGGTCCGAATTCGGCACCTCGCTCTGCTTTGGATTAATCACGAGCTTGCCGTTGATACGACCAACGCGCACCCCTGATACCGGCCCCTCAAATGGAAGATCGGAAACCGTTAGCGCAGCTGAAGCTCCGCACATCGCCAAAACATCTGTATCGTTCTCTTCATCGGCTGAGAGAACGGTCGCGATAACCTGAACCTCTCGGTGAAAATTATCTGGGAAAAGCGGACGGCATGGACGGTCGATTAACCGTGAAACCAAGGTCTCCTTTTCGCTAAGCTTACCTTCTCGCCTAAAGAAACCCCCTGGGATTTTGCCAGCGGCATATGTCTTCTCGAAGTAATCAACAGTCAGCGGGAAAAAATCAACGTCCTTCTCTGGTCCGTAACACACAGTTACGAGAACCATAGACTCACCGTACGTTACAAGCGCTGAACCAGCAGCTTGTTTAGCGATTTTGCCACACTCAATTTTTAGCTTCCTTCCGTGAAACTCTCTCTCTACCGTATACATTTGTAATTCCTATCTCTTCATCTGATTAAACGGACTCCGAGCGGTAGATAAAACCTCCCGGCGACCAAACTGACCGGCCGTTAGCTACATAAAAAAGCGCCATTGGTGAGGTTTCAAACGACACACACAAACCAAGCCGCGTCAGGCTAACGCCGGTATCGTAACGCGAACTATTTGCGGAGGCCAAGAGCCGTAATTGTGTTGCGGTAACGCGAAATATCTTCGCGCTTTAGGTACTGCAACATCTGCTTACGGCGCGAGATGATATCCATCATTCCCTTCCGAGAGTGATTATCCTTCGGAAACTTAGCGAAATGCCTTGTAAGAAACTCAAGACGACGGGTTAACAGAGCTATCTGAACCTCTGGTGAGCCACAATCCTGAGAATTTCTTTGAAACTGCTTAACTACCTCACCTGGCTCTTTGTCTGACAAACGAAGAGAACCAACCGCTACATCTTCAGCGGTATAACCACCAGTTGTCCGCCTTGATTGAGCGGCTGTGTTTTCACCTGAGGATTCCATCCTAAGCTCCTAAATTAACAACAAATTAAGACAGATGTCGGCCTTATCGCCGCGCTTCTCTGCCCTTAATAATCATGCTTTCGCAAATACTTACCGCTGCAGGCTAACAGTCTGGCAGAAAAAAGTCAAAGCGGTCTTGAAACATAATCCGTGACTACTCACCGGATTCCTTGGACCGTTACAGTCATAGCATCGCTAAATCGGCTATAACGTTATTGCGGCAGACTAGGTTGAGTCGCTACCATAACCCAATCCTAACGAATTTACTGACTACCGTCCTTGTGGTGAGCGGCTATCCCTCGCTCGGTATTCTCGATAAATGAGACGAAATCAATTCCCCTAGCGTTGTCCTTAACCAAAGCTTTAGCTATTGAAACACGATCCTTAAAGACCCTGTCCTGCGCTTCAGTACCCTGCGGGTTGAAAACAATCCGATAGACCTCGCGCAGCACAGCGAGATCGTCTCTAGTACCCCCGTTTCGCTCGAGACCAACGCGGTTCAAGCCCTGAACGGTAGCGCGGTCACCTTGAGCCATGCAATATGGCGGAATATCTTGGGCCACCATAGCACCAGCCCCGATCATGCACACGCTGCCGAGCCTGACAAATTGATGGATCCCACTAAGGCCACCGATGATAACACCATCAGCTACAGTTACATGACCGGCCAACGCAGCGCTATTTGCTATAACACAACGATTCCCAACATGAGAATCGTGACCAACGTGTGTATTAGCCATGAATAGATTCTGATTGCCGATAGAGGTGAGCATACCTCCTCCTTGCGTACCTGGCTGTAGCGTTACGCACTCACGGATGATATTTCTATCGCCTATTTTCAGTTCGCTCGCCTCTCCGCGATACTTAAGATCCTGAGGCGCTGCCCCTACCGAAGCGAACTGATAGATCGTATTTTCATCACCGATAATCGTATGACCCTCGATCACCACATGAGGACCCACAACGTTATTACGCCCTAGCCTAACGTTAGGCCCGATAATCGAATAAGGGCCTACCTTGGAGCCCTCTCCTATTATCGCTTCTGGAGCGACTATAGCCGTTGGATGGATAAGTGAGCTATCAGACATCTTAGTAAATAACTACGCTGCTGCGGCTGTTATAGTTCCGGTAGCGACGATGTTGCCATCAACCACGACATCACCTTCCATGACCCAGATCGGATTGCGCTTTCTAACACTGCGCATGGTTATAGTGAGAGTGTCCCCAGGAAGGACCATCTTCTTCCACTTAAAACCATCAGCGCCTACCAGATAGAGATTCTTAGTCTTTAGCAGAACTGGCTCTGAATAACGGGCGAAAACCGCCGCTGCCTGAGCCATGGCCTCGCAGATAAGAACTCCCGGCATAACCGGCTTCTCAGGAAAATGCCCCTCAAAGAAGTGTTCATTTATCGTCACGTTTTTCTGGGCCACGATATAGGAATCAGGCACGAGATCAAGGATCTTGTCGATTAATAAAAACGGATATCTATGCGGCAGCCATTTCTGGATCTCCATTATATCCATAGTCACTTTCTGTTCCTGCTGTTGCTCAGCCTTAGATTCCCCCATTTCGTACTCCTATAGATCTAACTTTCTTTTATCTAATATCTTTATTACGTCCTGAGTGATGTCAATTCGCGGTGCAGCATACAGAACTGCTTGTCGATCTTTCTCAAATACAAACGCGTATTCCTTGTCATCTGCTATCTCGCCAACAACTTTGTCGATCTCGTCCACTACTTTTTTTATCTCTTTATCATTAGCCTTGGCTAACTGCTCCTGCAGATCTCCGAACGTTCTCTGCGCCTCTCTCTGCTTCTTCTCAAGTGCCTCGCGCCGCTCCTCAAGGGCGCTACCTGATAGAACCGATGACTGCTTCTGCAGGTCCGCTTTTCCCTTCTCTAGATCAGATTGAAGATTCGCCATCCGAGCTTTCGCCTTCTGGATCTGCGCCTCTACATTACTCTTAGCGGCTTTGCCTATTATTGATTCATTAACCACCTTTTGCACATCAACAATAGCGACATCCTGCGCATAGGCAACCGGACACACGGGCGCTATGAACGCCAAGGCAAAAACAACAAATAAGTCTAGTCTCTTCATGCGGGTCCCCGCTCCTCAATAAACCAGGGTAGCGCCTCAATCTACCTGCTCTGAAGCTCACTGTCGAGAGTTAGCTCTGATAAAGCCAGAGAGGTCAGTGCAAGTAGCCATCTGGGGCCGTCACCTCAGGCTTTGAACCCTTGTCTGGACGCTTTCTTTTCTTCCCATTCATTCCGAGGGCATTCTTTAACTCGTCGAGAGCCTGCCGCTTAAGCCCTGGGGAGAAGCCGGCGTACTCAGGGTCGGTGGCTTCGATCGATTCATTTTCTGGAACTTGGTCTAATTCCTTTTCGGCGCCTCGGAGCCAACTAGCGGCCAACTCCCTCCATTTAATCTTATCTTCGTCAGTAAACCTACTCTGACCAATAATCACAGCACAAACGGCCATATAATAGAGCAGCTTCCAACGAATAGCTGAATTAGATCCCGCGGAGAAAAACTGGAGCGAACGTTGAAAATTTAACACCGCCTCCTCTAGCAAGCTCGAATTGCCAGACTTGCCGATCGCCAGCATAGAAAGACCTGTGAAAGCGTCATTCATCGCCACTTCGTAATGAGCCTGCAGAGACTCAAAGATCCCTCTGGCATCTGACAGATGCTTGAGGGCACGGACGTGCTCCTCTTGGACAACACTCACGTGAGCTCTTAAAGCCTTAAGCCGTGCCTGAAGTCTCCTGGCCTCCGGATCTCCACTAAAAACTCGCAAATCATCTTCAGCCGCGACGATTATTCGCTCGACCTTCTTACCTGTAGAGGCGCGAAGCGCTCCACCACCTCCCACATCACTCATTAACTCTGCCTGCGCTAAAAGAACTCTCCTCTCGGCCGATAACATAAGCGCATGCCTTTGATCATCTAACTCTACCGCCTCCCCCCATAGCTTCGCGGCAAATTTCCACGCTCCCTCTCTCGCTCGGCACAACGCGATGATATGCGCCGCTTGCGCCTGGAACCCTGGCAATCGGTTCTCTCTGAAGAAACGCCTACACCTCTCAGCCACCTCTCGCGCCCTCTCGAAGTCTCCGAGCATCTGACAAGCAGCGGCGAGATTAAGCCCAGCTGAGCCAAGAGCCAAATCCGAACCGAGCTGATTTGAGACATTACGGGCCCACTCGCGAGCGAGTTTAAAATCTCCCCCACTCATCTCACACTGAAACATCCCCATACCAGCTAGCAAGGACCCATGAAGAAATCCACTTTCATTCGCCGCCGCTACGCACCTACTCCATAGGCGCCGTGACACTACATTGTGACCACGATCGAGAGCCTCAGAAGCCAGTATGAAAGACGCCTCGAACGCACCGGACAGAAACTCATTCTCTATGAATACATCCAACGCTCCGGCTAGACGCTCCCGATCAAAGTCAGCGCGACCACGACAAAGCGCCAACTCAACCAAGGCCCGAGCTACCCCACCAAGAGCTTGCGCCTCTTGTCTCAAAGACTCTTCAGTGATCTTCTTGGTCTTGTCATCTCCGATGGCTCTCTCCGCTTGGAATAGTGCTCTATTCAAATCGAACGCACTCTGTTTGGACAGATCATTTAGGCCATTATCCTCAGCAAAGTCCCGTAGAATCAGACGCGCTGCTAGTGGATCAGGTGTAGGCGCGTAAAGATAAGTTTTAGCTAGCTCAACCGACACCTGACAAGCGAGATCGCGATCCTTCGATCTCCCGAGATTAGCCAACTCGATTCCGAGGACCTGCCTCGCTCTTATAATCGCCCCTTGAGGCAGACTTCCGACTCCGACGCAGAGGGCCAGCGCTCGCGAGAGGATCAGGGCTATTCTAACACGATCGGCTTGAGAGTGACCGGAGCTATTGATCTCAATGTAAAGTTTCTCGAGCCCCGCTAGTGCTTCGCGTTGATCCCCCTCAGACATTAGTTGGCACAGAATTTTATAAGCAGCGAAAAGGCGCTCTCTACCATCACCCGCTACCATCGCGGCCACACGCTCTGCTAGAGCACGAGCTAACTTAAAGTGTCCGCCATCAATTAGCACTTCCAACATTTCGACGATGTTCCAAGCGTTCCCTTGATCTTCGTCGTTCTTGACTGCGCCCACTACGCTAACTAGCGAATCGCGTGTCAGCTTCGTTGAGGGTTTCTGTTTAGGTTTACTATCCGACCGCTCTTCCATTAAACCGCCTCTTTAAGATTCTTCTGGGGACACTTCGCTGGTGTATCGTGAAACGCGAGTACGATGTCCGCCAATTTACCCGCCTCAGAATCAGTGCTAGTCGCGCCCGAGATATCGACATACCAAGCTGTTGGCGCGACACCACCTAGATCCCGAAGCTCCCTGTTAACAAAACTAGATGCCCGGCTAGTGCTGACGAGTAACATCGGGCAGCGCAGCCGGTGAGCATAAGCTCGTATATTGAAGCTCTTCGATCCGAGTCGTAGTGGTAATCCAAACGGTAGCCGCGACTCGACGGCGTCAAGCATTCTCTCAAACCGCGTCGGATGCGCCCTGAGAGAGGCGTCAACGATGACCAACGTTCTCGCGAGCTTCGCGTTATCGAGGGCGAGATTCTGAACGAGTGCCGCCCCAGCTGCCAGGCCAACAAATGCTCCCTGCTTAATCTTAAGCTCCGCTAAGAGACTCGCTAACTCATCAGACAAAGGGCGCCAAGAATCCCCCGTAATCTGATCAGACTGAATTACCACCGTCCGAGCGCGACCAGCTATCGCGGCAGCTATGGCCGCAGCAAGCTCCCCGTAGTTCGGATCGTCAAAGACGACCGCAAAACTCCGGCCTGTCCCCGTATCCGAAAGCAACCTCATCTGTCGTCTATCTGCTATGCCCGCGTTCATACGTGATAACTAATCCACTTCACAAGGTACAGAAAGGGAAGATCTTAGTCTATGCCCCCCACCAAACTATTTTGCAAGCACCTACCAGATTTTTTTGGATCGTTGCTGTCATAGCATCGCTAAATCGGCTATTTTAGTATTTTTTCTTTCTTGTCACCCCCCTAGCCGGGGGTGCCTTTTTCAGGTGAGTAGTTATTATTTCCAACCCGCCTTGCTGCGCAAAGCCGTCCCTCAGTAGAGTCTAACGTTATTGCGACACGATATGCTTAGTAGTTACAAAAAAAAATTAGGCCAAGCCAGCACGGGACCATTCGAGGTTCCTGTAAGTTCTTCTGACGAAAGAGAAGATGGCATATCTCCCAATGAAGTAGAGCGCGAATTAGTACGTGAGCTGGACTGCGCGAACTACACTACGTGTCTCAAATTAGCCGCCGCGCTAAATTGGGAGAGCTTCACCTGCGAGGGGTGTAACGGCGAGATTAACCAGAGCCTAACTTGGCGCGCCGGACAGAGCGCTGTTCGGGACAAAGTAGTAAAATTTCTGTGTGGCGGAGGTATGGTAAAAGTCCTGCGAGGAAAGGAAAAATCGTAAGACTAGTAACGCAAATCAAAGTAGATATCAAATATCGCCCCACCCTCTTGTCCAGTACGATAGTCTTTCGAAAGGCCAAAGTTAGGAAGCACTTCAAGCTGGAGTCTCGCGGAATGGTTCTCCGTAGTGTGGTCCAAAATATATTCGGCTGCAATATGAAGAGTTCCATCCATGCCTCGAACGATAAGCAATCCTCCCTGAGATGACAGGGTGCTAACTTTCTCTCTAGCAGACTGGGAGAGGTGAACGAGTTTTGCTGGGTCTAAAACATTCCCCTGATATAAAAGCTTTTGGTCCTTGAAACTAGCTCCGAAGAAGCTTTCAAAGCTCTGCAACGTTCCCAATTTCAAACTCACCTTCTGCCCCCTATCGCCGAACGGGATTTCAGATACACTCACCTGCTGGTTAACACTATTGCCCAACTGATAGGTATCAAGGGTCAACGGTCTACTAGCATTAACGAATGACTCATTATTAGAACTAAGTGAATGTGGGTAAATAGAAGCTCCTCCGTCAACGATCGCATCCACCGCGCCTAGCGCTCTCGTGACCTTAAAATCGGCAGCTGGAAAGATGCTTGTTTTAAATTCAGGTACTAGGCTGTACTTCCCTTGCACAGCCTGAAAAGTGACCTTATCCGTTCTCCATCGTTGATCACTCAAGAGCTCAATGAATGAGCTAAGAAGCGGGTTAGCGTGACTTATACTAAACGCATCAGTTCCCGCGGCAAAGCTAGTTAATGTCCGATCTGTCACTACAGTCCCATTAATAGTTCGACCCGTATTGTCATAAGTAATTGCCGCGTGCTTAACCATACCTTGTAATCCATCTAGCGGTCCGATGTAGGTTGAGGTTCCTTTTGGAAATTGATTAGTAAAAATATTTTTACTTGATACGCCACCACTTATTGCGCCTGCAATTGATCTCCTAAAATTTTTTTCGCTCATTTCAATTGACACTGATGTCAGAGCATTACTTCCATCCAGACGGCTAGATGACCCTACTTCACATACTACAGAATCGACGACAATCCGGTCTGTTTCACGCTCCTGAGTCTGTCCTGTTCTTTGTCCGTTAACCTCTTGCCCAGCCATAAAACCTCTGTAATACACCCGTTTACCTAGTTCGATGAACAACCGCACGTCCCAGCGATCTGAATCAACTGACGTCTCTATGCGTTATGCGAAAGATTTCTTCGATGTGACTTATAACTCTACCGAGTGTCGAATCTCGGAATCAACTAGACTCTCCTCGCATCAGATTTGACTGACTTTGGGTGTTATATCCATTTGAATTCTAGGCAGATACGGGTCTTGAGGTGAATCGTTCCTTTACAGCACTCTCACCACTCCATCCACCCCAAACTCCACTGCTCGCACATCAAGAGAGCGAGTTATTCCGTCGGGGTCTATAGTTATCACACCCGACAGGCCCTGATACCCCTTTACAGATAGGAGCCTTTCACGAAGACGGTCTGTCGATATGACAGCTGCACCTGACTCATTCCTACTCAACCCGCCAGACTCCGCCATGAAGCGTGCGACCAATGTCATCGCGTCATATGATGAGATAGTAGACGTCTCAAATCTCCAGACTCGACCCACTCGTGATTTAAATTCAACTTCAAATTTTTTTAGCGCGTCATTACGAGGCGCGATAAAAGCCAATCCGAACATTCCCTTGATTGAATCTCCGGCCAACTCGCGAAAGCCCGGGCTGGTCGCCGTGTTAACTCCATAAAATTGGGCGCGACTACCGATGTCTCGTAGGTTTCGTGCGGCCAATCCTAAAGTGTCGTACCCTAAGAGAGCGACAGAACGGACGCCACGGGACTTGACCTTTGTGGCGAAATCGCGGAAGTCAGCGGTTTGTCCGTTGTAGGTTTCGGTAATCAGCGGCCTCTTATCATGAAGCGCCAGTTCAGCTAGCAAAGCCTTGGCAAGTATCCCCATGAACGGATCCCCATCAAAATACAGCAACGCCAACGGCAGATCGTTTTTCAAGAGTATAAGTTCGGCCAACTTTCGCCCCATCGACTCAGTGGTCTTAGCGATACAGAATGTGTTTCCCGGTAACTTAGCGGTCTCCTCATCAGCGTCTAAGGTATCGATCAGGATCACTCCATCACGCTCCGCCTTGGGAGCGACTGCCGCCAAGCCCCCGTAGGTCAAAACAAATATTACACGCGCGCCTCGGTTGCGAGTCAGATGATTATAGGCCGCCACGGTTTTAGCTGTTATGTACTGATCATCTTCTACCGCCAAGACGAGCTTCTCTCCGGCGATCCCTCCAGTTGCATTGACCTGATCAATCGCCATTTGAATAGCTGGAACCGAATCAATCCCAAGCACGGCGGCGTTCCCAGTCAAGGGGCCGATCCAGCCTATTGTAATATCAGCATGGGCTGAGCGCACGCATGCTAGGAGAAACCAAACGGCGACTAGTAGACAACTTCGAATGGGGCTCATCTGTTGCTCCAAATTAGTAGGGCATGATTGTTAGCGTCGGTTTGATTTTACCTTAAGCAATATCTACTTGTCAAATTGTTGATTACGCCGTACACTTTTTCTGGACGCTTAGTTTATCCACCTCATGCCTCAACGCAAACTAACCAAATTTCCAGACGTATTAAAACGCCACAGGATCGCTGCTGGATATCAGAGCCTCTCTCAAGTAGTGCTCGCCGCGGAACGTTTAACTAAAGGGGCAAAGGGTCCAAAAGTTGCGCTTTCAAAAACTAAGCTAAATCAATATGAGAACGGGTTAGTCGACACCCTAAAACCTGACACCCTCAGGCTCCTAGCTAAATTATACAACATCCCCTTTCAACGGCTGGCGGCTGCTTGGTTTAGTGAGCGTTACGGAATTGACGAGTCGAGTTCAGGGGAGATGTCACTATCGCTACCAGAAACAGGCACATTGGAACTCACGGGCGGTAATCAGTGCATTTCGATTATCGGACTAGATTGCTTTAAGCGGAAACAATCCGAGCTCGCAAAGGGGTCCTACGTAATAATCGCGACGCGACGATTCCTTGATGACACCCCGGTATTTTTTGAGATGGTCGCACGAAATATTTCGCGGGGAGTGCGCTACCTTTACCTCTGTCCGGAGAGCCATCGAGACCTCTACCGAAATTTAGTTAGCAAGCTAGAGAGCTCTCTCGGAATACGCGGCAAACAGATCGATACAAAGCAGACGTTCTTTTTTAGTAGGCACGATTTTGAATCTCCGATAAATCAGGTGGTGTATGTCGAACCCATGGGAGGACTTACCGGATATATAGGACTAACCGACGACGAACTACCTTTGGCATATCAGATCACAACCGAGAGACTCGCGATGAGGATTTTCACTTCGTTATTATCTGCCATAAGAGCTAGTCATGATCCTGATTTTATCAAGGAACTCCGCCGGCATGAGGCTGACGTGAGTGAACATTTAAAGGCCAATCAGAGCACTGAGATAATTCGCGAGACGCTGAAAGCGGCGGGATTAACTCAGCCGAAATGACGACTTCTCTATAGCGTTAGCTAGCTCACTAAGTTGTCGTGGAGCATAGAACTGGCAGAACTCCTGCAGCCCGGCTACTAGTCAGACCTCCTTAAGCCGGGCTACTAGTTCACCCTCAGTAGCCGGGCTACTAGTTTTTTTCTTCTCCCGGTCGCACCTTCTTTTCACCCTCAGTAGCCGGGCTACTAGTTTTTTCACCCTCAGTAGCCGGGCTACTAGTTTTTTTCTTCTCCCGGTCGCACCTTCTTTTTCACCCTCAGTAGCCGGGCTACTAGTTTTTTTCTTCTCCCGGTCGCACCTTCTTTCCAGCAGCGAGCAACTCTCGCCCGCCTGGGAGCGATATAACTAGCGTCTTTAAAATAAATACAGATCCAAGGAGGATCTCTGATGATAAAATACCATCAAAAAGGCAGTGTGCTATTTATTACCTTCTCTGTTGAGGAAGGGTTGCTTTTTCAAGCCAACCCGCTTTGTACGGCCATCATACAGAGCTGCCTCGTGGCGGCATCGAAGCTCTATCCGATCAAAATCTCGCACATGACCGCCGAGGCCACACACTTTCACTCCATGATTACTGTTTTAGACCCAGATCATGTGCAGGCATTCATTAGGCACTTTAAAACCGAGTCGGCTCATGCGATTAACGCAATACTGGGAAGAA
>JBIKWQ010000123.1:0-4036 GCA_044356215.1 Bdellovibrionota bacterium
TCCTTATTTAAGGTTAGTTTCTGTATTGATAACAAGCTATTAGCCTATTATCGATTACCACTCAATCTCTTAATTTCAACGGGAATTAGGACATCCTCGAGTGGGGAGCTCGGCGGTCTCTAGCCGCTATACAGGAGAAGATTTTTAGCCTCGGCTCTGTTCTTGAAGCTCAAGAAGATCCAGCAGGGGACTTGGATGCTGAACTCGCATGGAACTTGGTTGGGTGCAGTCCAGAGGATCTTAGGTTAGATAGCTTATTGGGCATTCGGGAGGGATTGAACAATAAGTGCCACTATGCCCGCCACCTTCTGGAACGATTGAAAGCACTGACCACAGCGAACAATGATGCCACCCCAGACCATTTTTCAGCAGAAGACCTGGAGGAGATAGATTTAATCTTTAATAGTCCATTTCAATACGTGAACCTTGACCAGTTTCCGGATATAGTTGTGCCGGAGAATACTGATAGTAAATTTTTTGATTGGAGTATTCAATCTAAATACGACGGGAAACCGCTCGAGTTGCTCAAGAATCCGGATTATGTCGGATTTATAATCGGTCGGGTTGAGGAGAGTATTAAGAGACTTCATCAAAGAAGTGGTGAAATATCGCGGATCCTGGAATTTGTAGAAGATCATCCTACATCCATCCTTGCTAAATTGGTTCAAAGCGGAGACATGCAAGCCTACGAGCAGTTGAATGCTTTGGGGAAACAGTTGACCGAAACTTACACTTCTATGTCCGGTGGCTGTGGCGGGGTTATAGACCACTGTGGATGGGTCAGGTACAGTCAATTAAGCCCACGCCATATCGGACTACCATACGGAATAGGTAAAGAAGTAGAGTCAGACACGGTGACTAAGGCGAAAGTGGCCCCAGTTAACCGTCATCGAATTGGAGCGTGTACACACGCGTTCATCTTTGTGTACGGTAATCATAGGCTGGTTGATTCCAGCCAGCAAATCAGTATAGAGGGTAGGCAGGCGATAGAAGAGATCTTTGAACGGAATTACACTTCACCAGCAGATACTATCGATGGTCATAAACTCGAGATATTCTCCTTTTTGATGCTCACGTCTGAAGGCGACTATTTGCTCGCTCGTCATCAGTCTATCTTCGACAGTATGCTTATGAGCTGGATTGAGAGGAGGTACGGCGGGACGCTAGATCTCGGACGATTTTCTCTCATGATTTCGGATGAGACCATGACTCTGAGGGATACAGATCTCTTGTCATCTGAGAGTAACACAAACAACCCCATCCATTCCGAGCCAGACGGAGTACCTGAGTTTAAATTTCTAGCCCTGGAGGATCTCGTTTTGCGCCGCGCCGTGGCAGCGCAGCTCCCAGATGGGGAGTACACCATAAATAAATCTGAGATAACGCTGGAGCTTGGTTTCAGGGCTCTGTCTAGGGCGAATGCCGTGGGTGAGCCCTCGCGCATGTAAGATTGCTTTCTCGGCAGCCAAGAGAGCAATCACTATAACGCAAACGAATCGAACTTTATTACTAGCGACAGTTTAGAGTAGGTGTGACAGCTCAGGCAGACTCAAAAGGCAGAAATTTTTATTTTGAGACCCGCAAGAATGGAGCGCCGGTGGATCCTGTGTCGGTGTTGGGGAGGGCGGGGTGAGGGTTAAAGATTTTCCGGAATCTAGCGGTGTTATTCGGACTTCAGCGGTCGGAGGACTACATAACTCCCAGATAGTTCGCCGTGCTGTTTGGAAAGCTTAACTAAGCTGTAACCTTTTTGAGCTAGTACGATCCGGTCATTGCTTAGGGCAACTAATTTTGGCTCGTTTATCTCAAAAAACTCGCCGTCCACTACCGCAGTGTATCCACCTTCAGGGTTCTTAACCACCTGAGCTGAAGGTTGTGCACCTAAGAAATCATACCCGATATAATGCATGATCGAATCAACCCTCTCTTGAAGGAGAGTACGAACATCCTTCACAAAAAGGTACTTTTGAGAGAGTTGCTCATCGAGCTCTAGGTGTTGAAGATAAGGCGATAAATCAGCTAGTCGCGATCGATACTCATCCTCTGTCGCCCCTTTAAACCACGTTGGTATGTCGTTCAGGTCACGCGCAAAATTTAGCACTCCCCTGTCCTTGAGTCCTTGCTGCACTACTGGCTCTCTAAAAAAGTCTTCAAGGAGGGAATAGTGCTCAGGAGTTATGAGATTTAGGTCTAATCGAAAAGGAGTTAATATAAGCACACCGGGAGTTCTGTTAGCCTTCGAAGGAATATCTTTGAGAGAGACCTCATCGTGATAGGCGTGTGCGTCTCCTCCTCTGAATTTTGTCCATTTTATTCCTTCGTCTGGAACTGCATGTGTTCCCGATGTTTCAGTTCCGTGGGTTATGACTAAACCGCCACCTTGAGATGGCTTATGGTAACTAACGTTGAATAAATTGCTGCTGTTCGAAGACGGGACCACTAGGCAGACCGCCGTTCCTGCGGGAACTACCTCAATCTTTAGCGGAAAATTCAAGGTTTCTGTTTGCGACTTAGCTCAACACAAAATTGATACGTCAACTGCTTTGACATCTTGAGCAGCGCTGAAAATCGCTTGTTTCCCCTCAAGTAATCTTACCTCTCCGATGGTGCTTATAAATAGACTCATGTTTAGCGCGACATTGTAGGCCTTTTGATTTTCTTGCGCATTGGTTCCGTCTTCCTTAACAGCAAAGCTAAGATTCTCAAACGTCCGAACAAAAAAACCGTCCGTCATTCGCAGCCCGTTTAAGTGCTTCTTCAAAAAAGCATTTATCTCTTCTGCTGACTTGACCTCTCCCGGATAACGCCCATTTAAGTGTGAGTAAATCTTGTCGGCGATGCCATTTTTATCGAGTATTACCCCCAGATGATCGGGACTGGCGGCTTTTAACAAATCTTGGTGCGGTGTTTTGCGATCCATAATTTTTGAGATTCTCCTTGAGGAATAAGAGCGGTACTTTCTTTCGATTTGCTCTTTACTGTCGATTTTAAGATTCGAGTATCTCGAACTAGGATTCAATAATGCCATAAGGTAATGGATAAGAAGATCGATAAATTCCGGAGTTATATCAGCAAACTAGGTAATTGGGATTTGTTGGAGTGGATGTGAAGGTGTCGCTAGAGGGAGTTTAAGACGAAAGTGCCGCGCCACCTTGAGGGATAAGTGAGTTTTTTGTGGAGTTTAGCTCGTTCACATCGACGTCGACAGGAGTACCTTCCATAGTACCTGGTCAGAGATTTGTAGGTTTTTCGGAATATCTCGCCATATTCGCGGCCATTCACGGAAAATCGATTGATCAGGTGAATGCTCTTTGGAATCAGTGCGCAAGCTCCGGAGAAGCAAGCTTGGGTGTTGTGCAAGCCTCTCTGATATCAGGGCGCCCAATAGAGGAGATCAATTATCTAATTTCTCAAATGTCGACGTGGGGCAGTGAGGGAGGCTCGCTACTAGTACTGACTCGGATGGCGGAAGAGCAAGGAGCAGGCTCGTAAAATATGGTTCCTCTGTTCTATTCAAGATTGGTGGGTAAAGCTCGTGCATCGTGCCCTACATACCTCTTTGTCAGAGGATTCGAGGAGCGAGCAATACAGTTCTCTGGGTAGACGACAGACTCTATCATGCCTGAGCGACCGAGCCTACCTTGAGCGGCTTGGCAATTTGAAAGCCGACTGATTTTATCACGATCGGGTCCGCCGTGTATTCGGCGCTTGTCGCGAGGCCCATGTTAAGCCATCGCCAGCGTCAGGTTATTAGCGGCCTAATTGACGGTGTTGGTTTGCAGGAAGTGTTCGAGGATAAAAATACTGTGTTTTCATTTACGACAGCAGACATCAGGCGTTTCGTGCAGTAATGCGGATCCTCTTATTAGAAAATACCAGTGCTTCAAAGTAACCCCGCACCAGTGCTTGCTATGGAAGATTAGGAAAGAGCTTAGTAAAGCAGGGCGATCTAGTGAACAGGCGCGATGTAGTAGGTGTGACAGCTCAGGCAGACTCAAAAGGCAGAAATTTTTATTTTGAGACCCGCAAGAATGGA
>JBIKWQ010000019.1:0-47021 GCA_044356215.1 Bdellovibrionota bacterium
AGAGATTATCTAAGGAAGGCCGGCAAAACCTACCCGTAGCGAGAAAGTGGAGGTTGAGTTGATATTTGATTTTCGAGATGGGAAAAAACCGCAAGTGTATCCACTGCGATACATTGAGGATTTTTTCCCATCTCGAAAACTCGAAGAGCAGCTCAAGATCCGCTTTCGCAGTAGGGAGGGGTTTTGCCGGCCTTCCCTAAGGGAGCGAGCTGGCCGAACGCCACCAGCCCGCGTTATTCGCCTACATCGTAGCCGAAGTGCCACGCCCAGCGTTGCGCAGAACCTCACGAGCGAACTGTTCCGGAGCTCTTTCAGCTAGATCTGCTAACGAGAGGATTCCTATTACATGGTTCTTCTTATCAACGACCGGCAGTCGACGGACCTCCTTGTCGCTAAATGTCTTGCAGCTCTTGGCTAGATCTTGATCCGCGGTAATTGAAAATACCGGAGAGGACATAACCTCGCTGGCGGCCACTGAAGCGGGGTTCTTACCTGCTGCTATTGCTCGGCAGCAGATATCACGATCCGTGATAACTCCCACTAGTTCCGGGTCTTCTTTTGATTTAACAACCGGGATCTCTCCACAGCTATAGTCAACCATCAATTTAGCTACCTCGCTAAGCTTAGTCGTCGGTAGGCAAGTTGTTGGGTTTTTCGTCATAATCTCTTTTACGTTCATCTATTATTCCTCCTGTTTATAAACAGACGGAAAGGATTCTATCCGCGGATCATTCACGCGGCAGTGAGCTCGATTATGGAGAAGACACTAAAGCTAGCTTTCCTGATCAGGGCTTGAGACGATCTCAGGGTGCCTAATGATCCCGCCTAAGTGCGCTGTGTACGCTAGGCTGGCACTTGACGCTGTCGCTACCATGAATGTGATCGCTAACAGAGCGCGCTCTAGAGCTGAACCTTTTGATATCGCGATCCATGACATAAGGCTAAGAAGTCCAGCCGCTATGGTAAATCCAAGCGATAATGAGGCGCTCTCTTCATGACCCTCAATAGTGGATTCGAGAATGCCCGGCAGATGCTCAACTACCTCTTCGGCGCCCTCGCCTAAAAAGTAGGCGCAAACAGCCATTAAGCTGGCGGCTATTAAAATCCCTAGCGCCACACGCGCTACCGCTAGTGAAGAGCGAAGGTGCGCGATAGCGAGCAGAATGACGCTCACAGGTGTGAGAACTACCGGTATGTGGACTAGAGCGATATGCAGATAGGCGGCATTCATAAGCTAACCCTAGCGCAGGCCGCCCAATAAGTCGATATTAACACCTTGTTGGTGACTACTGAGGAGGCGTGCTCTCGCCAGATTCCTGGCTTGAGGTTGAGCGACCGTGGCCACGAGCTTCGCCCCCAAGTCTTCCTATTTTTGCCATGTGCTTTCTATCTTTGCTGACCGTTTGACCTCCTTTGCGGCCGGCCTCACGCGCCTCTTCAGGTGTAAACTCATGTGCGTTGCCGCGTAGGTGCGCGACCTTGCCGCCTTTGCTAGCGATCTCCTTTTGTTTCTCCGGATCCATGGCGGCAAAACCTCGTGGCTTCTTCTCAGGGGTCTCGACTTCGTCTTTCATTTTTTTCTCCTCTGCTCTTTCGGTCGTGCGTGTATGGTACAGTAGAGGGGCCGGGGGGCTTGTATGATCCAGGTTTTCTTGTGGAGTAACTATTCAGCAAATACCGCTGCAATAACCTTAGCCCCTATTAAGGGGCGGCTTTGCGGAGCAAAGCGGGGAGGATATAATAACTACTCACCAAAAAAGGCACCCCCGACTAGGGGGTGTCAAGAAAGTAGAGGCCCGAAAAAAGGCCGTTTAACGATGTGATTACTGCAACGATCTAAAGAATCCGGTGAGTAGTTACCTTGTGGATAATCTCTTATAGATGAGCTTAAAAGAGAAACCTGTCAGTGAGTGTGATAAGTGTGGCGCGTGTTGTCGCACCTATCCGATCTTGGTTTCGATCGGAGACGCTACGCGTGAGCCACGAATTAAGCTAGAGGCGCTTCAACTACCTGAGTGGCGCCGTACCGATGAGTGGGAGTACCAGCTTCATCCGCTTCCGTTCTTAGAGGGATGCCCATTCTTAAGCTCAGAAAAGACCTGCTCGGTGTATGACACGCGCCCCGACCCATGTCGGCGATTTAGTGCTGGAAGCCCTGAGTGTGATGAGGCTAGGAGTCGCGTTGGCTTGCCGAAGCTTGATTAAGGAAGGCCGGCAAAACCTACCCGTAGCGAGAAAGTGGAGGTTGAGTTGATATTCGATTTTCGAGATGGGAAAAAACCGCAAGTGTATCCCCTGTGATACATTGAGGATTTTTTTCCATCTCGAAAATCGAAGAGCGACTCAAGATCCGCTTTCGCAGTCGGGAGGGGTTTTGCCGGCCTTCCTTAACTACCGGAGTAAAGTTCCCTTCACCATGAGCTTTTTTGCGAAGCTCCTCTAGGTGTAGCTTAATCTCGTCGGGAATCTCGGTTCCTGCTGTGCCTGTATAATCATCGACAATCTGTCCTCGATAAACGGCATAGGCTTGTTTCGCGGTCTTTGTTCCCGGGAACTCGCTGATACACCTTTCAAGATACATCTCCGCCCAGCTCTCAGAGAAAAAGAGCGGAAGCTTGGTGTAGGCGAAGCCAAGTAAGTATAGAGCTCGCGCGCGATCGGTTTTGTTTAACTTGCCATCTTCTAACTCTTTGTGCAGAAGAGCTGTTCCTCTTAAAAGAGCTACATCATTTTGGTTGGTGTCAGGAGACTCGCTAAGCCCTATTTTTATAAGCCTCTCGGCCTCAGCTAACCTATTTTGCGCGACTGCGCGCTTATCCTTAGACCACGCGTTTAATTCGCTGGCCCACGCCTTAGCTGCTCGAGCGTCATCCTCTGGAAGCTTAGCTGAATCAGCGATGGAGCCTAGAATCTTGGCTCCTTCGGCAGGATCACGGCTAATCCTGGTAGTGATCATCAAGATGCTGCGGAGAGCCTCATCGTAATACAGCCTATATTCAGGGTCTTTAAGAACCTGCAGGAACTCACTCTCTGCCGCGGCAAACTGTCTGGTGGCGAGAAGAAAACGGGCTTTATTAAGAGGATCTAAAGATTCGTCAATAACGCCGGGATTTGAATAGCGGCTATCTACTTTGTAAGTAGCGTGACAGGTAAAGCAGTCAGATGGGAGTTTTCTTAGGCGCCACCAGGCATAAGACTTTTTACCCTCTGAGAAGCGCCTGCTGGCATCATCTAAGAGCTCAGCTACGGACTTTGTATTCTCATCAAAACCAGGGAGGTTGTGGTACCTGGTTGGCAGGGTCTCAATCTTATGAAAGCTTTTACGGAGCCCCTGAATAATCTCGAAGATATCCTCAGAGTTTCCTTCATCTAGAAAGAGCTCTTCGGACGCGATGTAGGGTTGAATCGCCTTAAAAGGAGTGAGCAGCGAATTCATTTGGCCACGCACCTCCTGGGCTAGCACTGCGGGGGAGTGGGCTAATGCTATGAAGGTTACTAAGTGGAAATTTATCTTGGCTCTTAAGGTGATAAATGGTTTCATAGCGGCACTGTAATCTTTAATTCAAAGTTTTTAGGATCATATATCATGTCTGATAATAAGGTAATCATAACAATTAAGAACAACGGCCCGATCAGGGTTGAGGGCACATCTTTTGAGATCCGCGACGCGGCAGGTGGGGTTTTTAATCTAAACGGAAGAACCGCCGTTTCAATCTGCAGGTGTGGAGTGTCCAAGAAGCAGCCGTTCTGTGACGGAAGTCACGGCGAGTGCAAGTTCGCCTCAGAGGTTACGGCTTATGAGTTGCCGCCGAAGTAGATTTGTGTCAGGGGATGCGAGGCTATTGAGTTTTATTGCTCATGAAGCAGTTTCTGAGAAGATTATTTACCTGGGCTATGGTCGGCGCGGCCGGGCTTTGTCTTTTCTCCACATACACAACCTTCAAATTCATCTCGTCTGCTTATCCGCTTATTGCGAAGGTGCTTAAGACCGACCGTGCTGACCATCTAGTGGTAGATGTACCAACCGAATTAGACATCGGGAAACCTTATGCGGGAGCAATAACCAAGCACTCTTCCTATCATGCAACAATTTCTTACCCAGATCCTGTAACTAAGGCGACGAAGACCATGCATCTGCCTTCTTTGAAGGAATATAAACCTGGCGAAGAATTACCAGTATTGGTTTCTAAGAGCGGTGACCATGTCTTGCAGAACTCGTTCTTGGGTCGATGGGGTTCCTCGTTGCTGTTCCTCTTAGGAGCGATATTATTCGGATTTTTTAGGGAATGCCTAGAAGATGTCAAAACAGTGTGAATATTATTTCTGTCGATAATTATCTCGCGTGAAGCTTGAGTGAAAGAATTAAATAGTGATTCCTATGCCCGAACTATCGATTGAAGCTGTATTAACTTTAGCCGAAGAGGCTCATTCCTCTGGCAAAAGGTGGCACTTCCATATCTTATCTCCTTCTTGCTGCTTTAACCAAAGAAGCGATCGCTATGGCCTTATGGTTGAAGTGCCATCTGATAAGACCAGCGTGATAGCGTATGTCTCAGAGCGGCCAGTAGAGCAGGGGAGGATGCTCGTTACTCTTCTTCATGGCTCCAAGGTTCTTGATGGCACAGGTTCCGTGTCAGCAACTAAGAACGATGTAGCCGCGAAGATAGTCGCGAGAGCCCAGGAGCTGAATGAGCGATGCGTCGCTTGGCATCATCATATGTTGTTCCCTGATTGCGCGCTAAATCCTCATCCAGGGAAATGGACGTTGAGCTTCGAAGACCCTGAGTCGGGCGACGTTCTGAGCGCGACATATGAAAACGAGCCGATCGATGATCTCAAGGAAGTTGAGGCTTTGTTCTATGGGCAGATTAAGTAAGATGTAAGGATGTTAGAGAGGTGAGAGATCCCAGGGCGCGATATTCTCTAGCAGCTGGCTAATTTTTAGGAATCTCGACCTCTACCCGGCGATTTTTTTGTCTTCCCTCGGGATCGTCATTGCCATTTGGTTGGGAATTGGGGGCGATAGGGTATCGCTCACCTCTACCTATCGCCTCTAAGCTAAAGTTTTTTAATTCATCTCTAGATATCAGCCAGGCCTTTACAGATTCCGCGCGTTTTTTAGAGAGTGCATCGTTGTATGAATCTGAACCCCCAAGCGGAGGCGGGCTAAACATCGCAGTTGCAGACCCTAAACGGCGCGATTAGCGCCGTTACCGAGCAAAAACTCGCGTAAGCGGGGTTTTGCCTCGCCTCCCTAGATAATAATCCTGGATTTAGCTAGGTTCTGCCAGGCATGACCTCACATCTTTTATACGTCACATCCCACTCCACCTCTTTTCTCTCGCCGCTCTCTTTGTAGAAAAAGGATTCGCCGAGGTTTTCATTTAAACAAAGAGGCCAGCGAGAGCGGAGAGAAGGGGCATACTGACGGTGCAGCTTATGCATTCCCCTCGCAGCTCTCTATTGTGAAAAAGCTGCTCAGTATTAGAGAATTTCCAATTCTTTACAAAGCGTAAAAGAGATCGTCGAGCCAGAAAAGGATTTGTACCTACTTGTTGGCCTGATGCCCCTCTGTCGAAGACCCATCACCCAGGATTTGGGTAATAGTCAGCTTCTCCCCATCCCAAGCAACTCACCCCCCTCGGTCGCTAGCCATATCTCACCGCGTGAGTCAGTTCCGATAGCAGTTATGACCTTGTTTGGCAGCTTAGCCAGCTCTTTATGCTCCCAAAACCCAGGGTTTTTTTCGCGCGCTGTGTAAATAGTTCCTGATGCTGATTCCGCGAAGATCATAGAATTTTTAATTTGGCTTAAGCTCGAGCCCCTGTATGTAAAACCACCTAGTAGTTTTGCTCGCGGAGAAGTTGGTTGAAGAGATATCTTAGGAGCGGTAAAATCATCGACTTTGCAAGGCGCCTCACGGCATGTCACGCCATCAGTTTTATCCCAGCCATAGTTCTTTCCGGCCTCTATGATGTTTAACTCAAGTGTTCGCTCATTTGAGTCCAGAAGCACCAAACGCCGTGATTCAGCGTCAAAGGTAATTGAATCTGGGCTGCGAAAACCTAATGCCCAGATCTCGGGCAAGGCGTTTGGAGTGCCGATAAACGGATTGTCCTTAGGGATTGAGAATCCTTTTTGACCCGTTGGCGATATTCTAATCACCTTGCCTAAAAGAGAATTTAACCCTTGAGCCGTATGAGATCTTGTCCCTGTTGTAGGCTCGCCATCATCAGTGGCTACAAAAAGATTGCCAGCGTTGTCTAGAGTTAGATCTCCATTTAGATTATTCGGGGCGAGGCGAGCGATCTTTATTACAACCGACATATCATCGGCCCGCAGAGTTTTTTCTCCGCTTAAGGAAAAGCGCGAGACAACTAGATCTCCTTGAGTATCGACGTAATTTAAGAAGAGAGCAGGTGCAGTTGAATCCTTGGTTGCCGCGATACCTAACAGCCCGGGCGCTGGGTCATCTCGGGTGATATCCTCAATATCGATTAGCTCGTGTGTCTCACCGGTCTTTGAGTCGACAGAAAGAACTAGTCCGGAGCGGATCGACAATAGTACAGATTCCTCGCGCCGTGGGTCAGGAATGATCCTAACGGCTTTATCGAGGTCCTCTGCTACTACTCGGGCCGAGATTTCATTGGTAATCTTGAAGTTCTCAGCCGCCGCACAGAGAGAATAGGAGATAGAAACCAGGCCAATCGCTAAGATCCCTATCTCCCTTAATACCATCTTACTTTCCTTGTTCCTTTAGGATCGTAGCTATTGAGCTGCAGATGTACTCGATGTTTTTGTTGTTCATCGCGGCTACGCAGATACGACCACTATCGAGAGCGTGGATGTGAAACCTCTCTCTTAGAGTCGTGATCACATCCTTGGAAAGCCCTGAGTATGAGAACATGCCGCGTTGCTTTTCAATAAAAGAGAAGTCTCGGTCCGGAATCATCTCTCGTAGGGTGCTTGAGAACTTGTGCCGCATATCAAGAATCCGTAGCCGCATCCCCTCAAGCTCCTTCTCCCAAAGAGCGCGTAGCTCTGGGGTGTTTAAAGTTATCGCCACTACCTGAGCTCCAAAGGATGCCGGGCTTGAATAGATGGTACGTACTATGCGCTTTAGTTGAGAGAGTAGGTTGGTTGCCTCTTGCGATGAGCCAGTTACCACAGTTAGAGCTCCACACCTTTCACGGTACATCGAGCACGATTTAGCATATGAGGTCGTAACGATAAAGGTTAAGCCCTTATCGGCGAACAACCTAATAGCTCCAGCGTCTTTCTGTAAACCTTCAGCGAATCCCTGATACGCGCTGTCGATAAACGGAATTAAGCGGTGTTTTAAGCAGATCTCCGCTACGGCCTCCCAAACGCTCATATCCATATCAACGCCAGTTGGATTGTGGCAGCACGCGTGCAAAAGAACCGCGCTATTTTCTGGTAGCTCTCGCAGAGCCGCTAACATCGCATCAGTTTTTAAGCCGTTGGTTTTAGGATCGTAGTATGGATACGATTGAACATTGAGTCCTGTACCGGAGAAGAGTAATCGGTGATTTTCCCACGTTGGGTCACTGACATAGATAGATGATCCCGGAAAGAAGTGCTTGATAACCTCGGCTCCGAGGCGCAGCGCTCCGGTACCTCCGATAGACTGCATCGTTACCGCGCGCTTTTCCCTGATAATGTTTGAGTCCTTTCCAAAGAGGAGCTCCTGAGTCCCTGAGTTATATTGAGCAACTCCATCGATCGTTAAATACGATTTGGTGTCTTCTTTTGAGATCCAGATCTGAGTAGCTTGTTTGATCGACTCAAGGATAGGGCTGCCACCCTTGTCATCTTGGTAGACGCCAACACCTAGGTTTACTTTGTTTGGATTTGGGTCCGCTCTGAAGGCCTCAGCTACTCCGAGGATAGGGTCCGGGGCCGCGGCAGTGACGTGACTAAAGAATGATGCACTCATGTATTTCCTGCGTTAAATACTAACGGCCGACAGTGTAGCATAAGCCAGATCAAACAACCACAGAAGAGCTTGGTGGAAAAGGCTGTTTGAACAGTGAGCGCCGGCATACTGTTTAGTCCTGACTTTGGCTATTTTCCGCCCAATGTACGTGACTAGCACAGAAGAGATCCAAACGACCGGAAGGGTTGAATTTAAGGCGATAAACGCGGGATTAACTTCCCGAATATCTGATTTTTCGCGGGCCATGTCTGGGGTTTTGTCGGAACAGTGGCAGGAATTAAATAGACGAGTAGCTGACTCTAAGCCGTTTGATACCCCTGAATGGTATCAGGCTTTCTCGTCATCGTTCGCTGATGAGCGAGAGGCTCGCATCCTCACAGTAAGTCGCGGCGGCTCTCTGGTTGGTGTTTTGCCACTTCAAAGGGCGAATTCATTTTTTGGTCGGGTGCCGGCTAGAACCATCAGGAGTCTCTCAGGGATTCATTCCTGTCGGTTCGACTTGATAAGTGATGAATCTGACGATCGCGACGAGATAGCCCAGGTGGTCTGGAGTGAGCTTGAAAGGGATCATAGCTGGCAGGTGATTGAGGCTCTCGATGTCCCAGAGAACGGGAATTTTTTTAAGATAGTAAAAAAGGCGAGAGCAGGAGGGTTTCTTGTAGGTGAGTGGCCTACAAGATTTAGTCCAGTGTTGCGGCTCCCTGATAAAGGAACTGATCCGTTTTCCAACTGTCCACGTGGCTTTCGCGCTTTTCGTAAGAAGCTGCAGGCTAAGCTGGATGCGCTAAGCTCGCAGGGAGAGATCTCTTTTCGCGTCGATACGATGCCTTATGAGGATGGATTAGCTAAATTTATGCGACTCGAGTCCTCGGGATGGAAGGGGGCGAATGGTAGCGCAATTGTGTCTAATCTCAAGGCCGCCAAATTTTACTCATACTTTGTTGAGCACCTTCAGAGAAAGGGGGTTCTTCGCGTGTATTCACTTAATCTATCTGATAAGCCGATCGCTATGCAGCTCGGGCTATTTATGAACGGGGTGTATTATTCACCAAAGGTGGCCTATGACGAGAGCTTTTCCAAGTTTGCTCCAGGACATCTATTAGTTAGATATCTAATAGGTGACTTAGTCGAAAACAACGCGCGGATGTTTGAGTTTCTGGGACCCCGGGCGTTCTGGAAGACTATATGGACCAAGGACGTTGTGCGGCACAGTAACCTGTACATTTTTCGGCCGAGTTTAAAGGGCCGGACGCTGCATGGTTTAACTATGGGTTTAGGCCCGAGACTAAGATCGTTAAAGCATAGGTGGTTTGGTGATCCGCAGAGCATCGCTTAGCAACCCAAGCCTCTTAGGCAAATCAGGATGATAAAACACCTCAAGTAAGTCGGTTCCGCTTGTCGTCGTGGAGGAAGGAGCAACTTCCCCTAGCTCTGGAGCGGACTTTCCTCGATATAGCATCATAGGAGAGGTGAAAACGCGTGCCTCATCCCAGAGATTGGATTCAATAAAGTGGCTTAGAGTTGTAGTGCCGCCTTCTATAATTATCGATAGCACCTCGCGCTGATACAGGTCTTCGCAAATCGTTTGAATCAGTCTATTCGAGGTGTCGCAGATGGAAACTGAGACAGTTGGGCCGAAATGAAGTCCGGGTCTATTTGAATAGGCGAGCGTTGGAGCGTCAGAGCCCCATAGCTTTAGTCCGTCTGGGAGTTTGGAAGCATCGCCTATTAGAACACGCAGAGGTTGCATCGGCGGTAACTCTCGCTCGGCATACAACTCGGTGTACCGCACCGTTAGACTCGGATCGTCAGTTCTAGCTGTGTTCGCGCCAACTGCTATCGCCATCTCTTGGCCACGCCAGTAATGTAGTAATTGATGAGACTGTTGAGAAGAAATCGTCATTCGAGCCCCATCCTCGGGAGCTATAAAACGATCCGCTGTTTGAGCCCATTTTAGAATTATATATGGACGTCTCTCTTTGCGGGCCAGTATGAACCGTCTGTTCAGAGAAACACACTCATCGTGTAGCACCCCAACTTTAACTTTCATCCCAGCCGCTTGCAGACGTTCTACGCCCGCTCGAGAAACTTTCTCGTAGGGGTCTAGACAACCGACCACTACTGATGAGATGCCGCTTCTAATCAAGAGATCCGCACAGGGTGGAGTTTTTCCATAGTGAGAACACGGCTCCAGAGTCACGTATACAGTTGAGCCAGCGAGCTTTGATTGATCAGAGATAGAATTAATGGCGTTAACTTCAGCGTGCGGCTGACCAAAATATTGGTGGTAGCCCTCGCCAATAATTTCTCCACTTTTTACCACAACAGCGCCAACGCTTGGGTTTGGAAGAGTTCTGCGAGTCTCCTGCGCGGCAAGCTCAAGTGCTCGCCTCATAAATCTTTCGTCACTCATCGTCTATGGATTTGGGGGAGGTTCTTCGGTTGGTACGAAGAGCTCTGGGGTATTGGTAGGTGAGACATCCGCGCTACTTTTATTCAGCCACTCGACACGGTTGCTTTCAGATGAGACCCCTTTAAGGGACATTAGAAGATTTCCTCGTACCTCAGCAGGCAGCTCTATTGATTGTCCTACCCAGGCTGGCGTATTTGTTGGGATCTCCTGTCCCTCCATGTAGGCGTCCATTAGACACTCGGCTAGCCTAAACGGAACTCCGAACCCCTGATCAGGTGTGCTCGATTCGCTTCTTTCGGCGGCCGCTACGAACTGTAGAGCTACGGACCGTGGAAAACCCATCTGTTCCAACATCAATCCAGTGATCTGAACAGTGGAGCACTGCCATACGCGTTGCTCAAACGCTAGATCGAATACCTTATCATTAGTCTTTAAATGGATCCGGTACTCTTTGAAAGCTTTTCGATTTTCGCGCATCAAAGGGGCAAAAGCGAGGTATCTCAAGCCTCTCGTCATCAGGCCTATACCTAGGCCAACTTCTTTCACCGCGAGTCCGATCTTGCCCCCGATAGCCAGGGCTTCGTAGAGCGGGGTCTGTACGTAATCCCATTCCTCTTTCTCAATCTTCTTACTTAAGTTCTTAAAGAGGTAGCAAAGTGTTAGTACTGCCGCGTGGTCGAGTGGCTTATAGGCGTCTACAAAATCGCTTGGAGTTAAGTGCTTCTTTGATGTGAGAAGTCCTGGATTGAATTGACGCGAGAAGAAGTAGTAGGTCGCTTTTAGAGTATCGTTTTTTAAAAGTCTGATGAGGTGATTTCGGCTTCCGTGAGAGAATTGAGTTCCGTTAATGTGGGTAGAAACCAGGAGCCTAATAGCTTCTGAGAAATTAGCTGCGATCGATCCAAAAGGCTTTAACAGCTCAGCGGCTGGACCCCAGCCGAGGGTTAGAAACTGTTCGGCGTTTGTTGATGCGGGAGTGGCTTCAGTCATCGGTTCAAAAATCTTAACATGCGTTCCTTCGATTCGCTATGTTAGTTAATCGGCTAATCATCAGGATAACTTTACGCGTTTTAGGCAGCCTGCGCGGTTAGCCCAGATCGCTTTAAAAGCGCGGTAATATCGGCCTTACGTCCCATAAAACTCTCAAAGAGTGCTTCGGGATCTTGGGAATCCCCTGAGCTTAAAACGGTATTCCTAAATTCCGCCCCTACTTTGCTGTTGAATAAACCTTCCCTCTCAAATCGCGAGAACGCGTCCGCGTCTAGGACCTCTGCCCATTGATACGAATAGTATCCAGCGGCATACCCAACAGGAGAGCTAAAAAGGTGAGTAAAGGTTAAGATCATCGCGTAATCTTCTGGGAGGGGAAGACTTGTAAAGCGAGATAGGATCGACCTGCAGTAGGCAACAACGTCCCCGTTCTTATCTTTCGAGTATTCGCGGTGAAGCGCTAAGTCGACTGTTGAGAATCCTACCTGTCTCATCAGATGAGACGCGCTCCTAAAGTTGCGCGCCGCGAGCATCTTCTTAAAGAGCGTATCGGGAATCTTCTCGCCTGTTTTGTAGTGAGAGGCGATTAAATCTACCGACTCGCGATCCCAACACCAGTTCTCAAATATCTGCGATGGGAGCTCGATAAAGTCCCATGCTACTCCATCCATTGACTGTCCGCGCAGTTCAGTTGTGTTGCACAGGAGGTGCATCAGGTGACCAAATTCGTGAAACAGGGTGGTTACCTCATCGTGAGTGAGAAGGGCGTCGGCGTTGCCACTAGGTGGTGTGAAATTACCGGCGATTAATCCGACGTGAGGTAGATCGGGGCCATCAGATCGAGCGTGAGTTAGGAGCGTATTCATCCAAGCCCCACCACGTTTATTCTCTCTTGGGAAGAAATCGGCGTAGAAATGGCCTATCACCTCTCCACTACTGGAGTCCTTAGCCGAGTATGCTGTGACGCCAGGGTCCCACACTGGGAGATCCTTATTCGGTGTGACAGATACTCCAAAGACGGATTCGGCTATTGAGAAGAGCCCCTTCATCGCGCTTGTCAGAGAGAAGTAAGGACGAAGCTCCTCTTCATCAAAATCGTAGCGAGCTTTACGCATCCTCTCGACATAAAAAGCGATATCCCACGGCTTAACCGAATCTTTATCTACGCCGTACTCGGCCTTTATAAAATCAAACAGCTCCTGGTTGTCCCTCTCAAAGTGAGGATTGATATGAGCTTTAAGTTCATTTACAAAACGTTGAGCCTCTTGCCCACGTTTTGCCATACGGTCAGCCAAGACTAAATCTGAAAAATCCTTAAAACCTAAAAGAGCTGCCTTTTGCGCGCGTAGCTCCAAGATCTTGTAAAGGCACTCGCGATTATCGAGTGAGCCACCGGAGCAGCGCGTGTTGTAGGCGTTGTAAAAACGCTCACGTAGAGAGCGATTCTCGGCATAGGTCATGATGGCGATAAAGCTCGGAGCTTGAAGGGTAAAACGCCAACCTTCCTTGCCTTTAGCGGACGCGGAGGCTTTGCCCATGTTCATGGCGCTCTCTGGCAGTCCAGCTAACTCTTTCGGATCTGTGGTAATGTACTCAAAGGCATTTGTGGCGTCTAAGGTGTGTTGCGAGAAGGTATTAGTGATATTAGCTAGCTCGGTGTTGAGTTTAGAGAGAACCTCTTTATTTGCCTCTGAAAGCTCCGCTCCGCTTCGTTTGAATGAGTCGATGGTTTTCTCAAGATAGCGACGGCAAGGACCTGTTAGGCTAGCTGCTTCAGGTGTTCGCGAATAATCTTTCAGCGCCGCCCAAAGCCCAGGGTCGAGAATTAAGCGAGATCGGAATTCCGTGACTTTAGGCAGTACAGTATTGTACGCCTCACGCCACTCAGGTGTCGTCGCTACAGATTCGAGATGAGAGATTAGACCCATGGCAAAATCTAGGTCGAGGCCAAGATTGTCGAGGGCTAATAGAGTATTTTCGAAGGTCCGCGCGGATTTGCTTCCCTTCAATTCCTCAAGCTCACGTTGAGCTACAGCGATAAGCCTATCTATCGCGGGAACTATCTGTGAGGCGTTGAACGATTGAAATGGAATAGTAGCTACGCGCTCGGTGAGTGGATTCGTTTCAGACATGTTTGTAATTCCAGCTTTCTAGTTCGTAGTAGAAGATTGTAATATCTTGGTAGAATTTCAACAAGGGAAGCATCGCCACTACTAAGAGCGCTTCTTGGGGCTAATCTCCAGACAGCTGGAAACTCGCCTGTGGTATAGCTCCTGAGATATTTTTATTCGCGCGCTTTATAGGTCGCCCAGAGCGCGCGGCCAAAAGCTCCTCGCACTGTTCTGGGTTTGAATCGGGATTCCTTTTACATTGTTCAATTAAGCGAGTTTCGCTACCCAGAAATGAAAGTGAGTTAGCGCGTTGTAAATAGAAGCACACTCCGCCGCAGAATATGATAGATGCGCTGATGACAGCGGACCACTTTATCATCTGGAGCGTCGAGCCACTGTTGATGTCTGTAGCTTTTTTATTTTTCCCTGACATTTTTGCCTCTAAAAATAGATACGGCAGCCGCAGATTAAACTTTATAAACTGTGCCTAATCCCGCCTAACCATCTGATAGTATTAGCTACGAGGGTGGCTCTTCATCGTACTCTGTCTAATTAACTCACTTATGCAGTATCATTCCGGCCCATGAAGAGCGTTGATTTTTTGGTAATAGGCGGCGGCATCGCGGGCTTAACATACGCCCTGCGTGTGGCCGATCATGGGCGGGTCGCAATCCTGTTTAAGAAAGATGTTGGGTTGTCCTCAACGTTGTGGGCACAGGGTGGTATCGCCGCTGTTAATCAGCCCGATGATAGCTTCGATCTTCATATCAAAGACACCCTTGAGTGTGGTGCCGGACTATCTGACCTGGCGACAGTTGAGCTGGTTGTAAAAGAGGGACCTGAGAGGGTTCAGGAGTTAATCTCAAGAGGAACTCATTTTGATACCGATGACAGAGGTGATTTCCACCTGCATCAGGAGGGCGGACACTCGCGCAGACGTATATTTCACTCAGGAGACGCCACCGGCTTTGAGATTCAGCGAGCTCTACTTGAGGCTGTGCAGAAGCATCCAAATATCGAGTTAATTAGATTCGCCAGCGCGATCGATCTGATAACAACTCGTAAGATCGGATTGTCGAATGCGGGATCTAATAAGGTTCTAGGAGCCTATGTTCTTCACGGAGATGGAACAATAGAGCCATTCTTAGCTGATAAAGTTCTGGTCGCTACTGGAGGAGCAGGAAAGATATATCTCTATACCTCGAACCCTGATGTCGCCACGGGAGATGGCATCGCGATGTGTTACCGCGCAGGCTGCCGTGTTGCGAATATGGAATTTATTCAGTTTCATCCGACCTGCCTTTTTCATCCGCAAGCAAAGAGTTTCCTTATTACAGAGGCGATGAGAGGTGAGGGCGCCAGGCTCTTAAGGATTAATGGCGATCGCTTTATGGGGCGTTACGATTCACGACTTGAGCTAGCGCCGCGTGATGTTGTAGCAAGAGCGATCGACGCTGAGATGAAGCTGCACGGCGACGAGCATGTGCTTCTCGATATATCACACAGAGATCCTGATTTTGTAAAAGCACATTTTCCAACGATTTATGAGCGGTGTCTGCGGTTTGGTTTCGATATTACAAAGGGACCGATTCCCGTTGTTCCCGCGGCGCACTATATGTGTGGAGGAGTGGTAAGTGATCACGATGGAGCAACGGAGATCGTGGACTTGTATGTGGCGGGAGAGTGCGCGTTTACCGGGCTGCATGGAGCCAATCGTCTAGCTTCTAACTCGCTTCTTGAGGGGGTGGTTTTCGGGCATAGGGCAGCGTTACACGCGGTAAAAAACCTTCGCAAATACGAGCTAAGTGCGGTACCAAGACCATGGGATCCAGGTAACGCGGTTGATAGTGATGAGCAGGTTGTAATCACGCAGAATTGGGATGAGATTCGCCGCACAATGTGGAACTACGTTGGTATAGTTCGCACGACTAAGCGTTTGGAGAGAGCGCTACATAGAATGGATCTTATTAAAAGCGAGATTCAGGAATATTACAGGCAGTGTATCGTCACTTCTGATCTTCTCGAACTAAGAAACCTGCACCTCGTTTCAGAACTGGTAATCCGTTGCGCGCTTGCGCGCAAAGAAAGTAGGGGGCTGCACTACACGCTTGACTACATGCAAACTCAACCTCAAGCGAGCAATACGTACCTTCAACGTGAGGATTAGCCGAGGTCGGCGGACAAAGATGTCGGATTGCAGTGTGGAGACCTCTCCCCAACGTATTGTTTGGTTTGTCAAGCAATCGGAATACTCGGTTTAAACATAACGACGTTTGTCGCTGATGAGATATTCCATTATTTCTAATTCTGATCTACAAGTTAGCCCGTAGCTCAGACTCTGTTTCGGTTTTTCTGACGGAGTAGCTGTCAGGAGCCATGGAAAAGCTTCGGTGCGTAAAGTGCCTCTTTCTTTGGCAGGTGACTGGGTCTGTGAGCTGACTATAACTGGTAGTAGTGGGTGGTTACCAACTTGCTTAGCGGGTTTAGAGCGGCCAAAGTGGTTCGGCTGATTAAATTCGTTATTAGTTTAGACCTTCCCAACTTTTCTTCTCTATCCATGATCAAAAAATCAAGATTGTTTTTGTTAGGCGCTTGCGTTCTGGCCCTTGGGATCTTCGTTTTAGACTCGCGAGGGTTGCTAGATAGTCGAGAGGCTGTAGCTCAAGCCGCGCCAGGCGCGAGCTATCCGGCGGTCGGAGTGCGGGCAGGTGTGTACAACGACGGACAAGCCGCATTGTGGGATCTGAACATCACCGATCACTTCCACTATTTTGGCCCAGAGCAGAGAGCCCGCGGATACAAGCCAACTCAGCCGATTAACTTTAGCCACGTAATCCACGTTCAGCAGAACAAGATGGAGTGCCAATACTGCCACTGGTCAGTGGGCAAGGCTTCCTACGCGGCGATTCCAGAGGAAGAGACCTGCATGGGGTGTCACGGCGCTTTGGTGGCCGGAAAAAGCGAGCAGGGGAAAAAGGATATCGAGAAGCTAAAGGATTACTACAATCGCGGCGAGCCGATTCCGTGGGTGAAGGTGCATGTAATGCCTGACCACGTAAAGTTTAATCACAAGCGTCACGTGAAAGCTGGAGTTTCATGTCAGGAGTGCCACGGCCAGATTCCAGAGATGGAGAAGGTCGAGCGCGTATCTTCGATGAAGATGGGCTGGTGTATTAGCTGCCATCGTGAGAAGGGCGCTAGCATCGATTGCTTAACCTGTCACGGTCACCGTTAATCCCGATTTAGTTTAGATTTTCAGTCGTTTTATTGAGGACAAAGATGGAAGGCGACATTGTTCAGTTGAACGCGAGCCAGAAGAAATCAAAAGGCTCCGAGGCTCAGGAAGGTCACGGCTCTCTGGTAAATATATCGAGACGCAGGTTCCTGCAGGTTCTAGGAGCGACATCCGCAGTTGGGGCGGCCGCGTGCGCTAATCCAGCTGAGCAGAAGATAGTGCCTTACGTGAAGCCTGACCCAGAGCAGATACCGGGAGTATCGGTTTGGTACAGCTCGACATGTACAGAGTGCTCTGTAGGCTGCGGAATCCGAGTACGTGCTCGTGAGGGGCGCGCTGTAAAGATAGAAGGTAACCCAAACAGCCCGGTCAACCGTGGTAGCTTGTGTGGATTAGGACAATCAGCGCTCCAGTCGCTTTACGATCCGGACCGTGTTCGTGAGCCTCAGAAGAGGAAGAGTCGTGGACTAGAGCAGGATAAGCTCACAGCTCCGACATCAAATACATTCGCGGCTGTATCTTGGGACGACGCTTACGCGAAGGTTCAGGACGCGGTATCAAAAGCTACTAACAAGAAGGTTTTGTTGACCGGTGAGTTGACAACTGCGCAGTCTGAGCTTGTTGAGAATTTCGTGTCTCAGTTGGGCTTTACCCACGTTATCTGGGACCCAACGCAGCCTGTGGCGGTAGCTAAGGCATCTGAGATGGTTTACGGGACTTTTGGTGTTCCGACTTATTCGATCGATAAGGCTCAAGTAGTTTTAAATTTCGGCGCTGACTTTTTAGAGACCTGGGGTAATCCAGTTGGCTACGCGCGTCAGTGGGCTGATTCGCGTCGCTCTGAGTCTCCTCTTCGGTTTATTCATGTAGAGCCGAGGCTTTCGTTGACTGGAGCTAACGCTGATCTCTGGCTGAAATCAGCCGTAGGCTCTGAAGCGCGTATTGCGCTCTTCCTGATAGGCGAGCTTCTAAAGGCAGGGCGCTCGAAGGGCTTGTCAGAGGACGCTAAATCAAAGCTTCAGAAGCTAACAGAGGGGATCACTGTTCAAGCTATTTCACAAGAGACAGGAGTTGCCGCTGAGAAGCTTGTGATGGTGGCGCATTATTTAGCTGAATCTGAAAGCTCGCTAGTTTTAGCGGGTGGAGCAGCTACACAAACCAGCGATCCTTTGCCGCTCTTAGTTGCCGCCAACATCCTCAATCTCATGTTGGGTAATGTCGGCAAGACTGTAGATGTAGCGGCTATGAAGAAGCCTCAATCTTCAGCAAAGGCTGTATCTGAGCTAATAGCGGATATGGAAGCTGGCAAGGTTGATGTGTTGATGACTTACAACACCAATCCGCAATTTACCTTCCCGTCGGCTTATGGATTTGGCTATGCCGCGAACAAGGTTGGCATCAAGGGTGAAGGAACGGGTAAGAAGGCAGGTCTAGTGGTAGCTCTAACAAGCCACCTCGATGAAACCGCTGAGCTAGCTGATTTCGTTTTACCAGTGCACACAAGTCTGGAGGATTGGGGTTACGTTAAGCTTGTTGATGGTTCTGTTAGTTTGATGCAGCCATCGATGCGACCAATTTTTAGTACCAAGAGCTTTGGAGACGTTTTAATAGAGATCGCTTCAAGCGCATCAAAGAGTATAGCTGGCGAAAGCAAGAGCTTTGACGCTTTTGTTAAGGCTGGATATCTCAAAGAGTGCGGAAATAAAGCAGGCGGCGATGTTGAGAAATTCTGGATGGCTAGCCTTGAGAAGGGAGGTCTATTCGAGTCTCAATCTCCGGCTAAGACAGGGGGAGCTGCTAGTGTAAATCCAGCTGTTTACTCGATGTCCTTTGGAGTTACAGTTCGCCCAGGAAGTGGGGATTCATTAGCGCTTTATCCTTATCCATCAGTTAAGTCTTTTGATGGACGTGCGGCAAATAGGCCGTGGCTACAGGAGCTAGCTGATCCGATCACTCAGGCAGTTTGGGGCGCGTGGGCTGAGATCCACCCAGATACAGCTAAGGCCTTAAATATAGCTCAGGGTGACGCGGTTGTTCTGCGTACAGATAACGGCGAGGTTCGCGCACCCGCTTATGTAACAGAGCACGTTCACCGTGGAGTGGTTGCTGTTCCAGTTGGTCAGGGTCACTCAAGCTATGGCCGATTCGCCAAGAGCGCCGCAGATGGGAGCGGTAGCGTTTACAGCCTGCTAGACAAAGCTTTGGCGAAGGATGTGGATGCGCTAGTCATGACCGGCGCGACTGTTAAGGTTTCGCGTGGCCTAGGTAAGGGCAACTTAGTTACTGTTCAGGATTTCGCCTCGCAGGAGAATCGTGAATTGGCGAGGACTACCATGTTGGTGGCCGGAACAGCGGGAGCCGCGGCGCACGCCCACGGGGAAGATCACGGGGAGGCGCACGGTACAGCGCATGGCGGAGGCCATGGAGAGTCGCACGGCGGAGAGCACGGCGGTCATCACGAGCCAAAGCAGATGTACGAGCAACGCGAGCATCCATTGTATCAGTGGGGCTTGGCAGTTGATCTCGCGGCGTGCACAGGTTGCTCGGCGTGTGTGGTCGCTTGCTCGGCTGAGAATAACATTCCAGTAGTCGGCAAGAAGGTTGTCTCACAGGGACGTGAGATGGCTTGGATCCGCATCGAGCGCTACTACGATTCAGTAAAGACAGAGAACGGCGGAGAGGAGCTCAAAGTAAGCTTCCTGCCTATGATGTGTCAGCACTGTCAGAACGCTCCTTGCGAGCCGGTTTGCCCAGTGTACGCGACCTATCACAACGAAGAGGGTATGAACGCGATGATCTACAATCGTTGCGTAGGTACTCGTTACTGCTCGAACAACTGTTCTTACAAGGTTAGACGCTTTAACTGGTTCCAGTACGAGTGGCCAGAGCTACTTGATTGGCAGTTGAATCCAGATGTGACCAAGCGAACAGTAGGCATCATGGAGAAGTGCTCGTTCTGTGTGCAGAGGATCGCCGAGGCTAAGGATATCGCGAAGGATCTCGGTAGGCTCGTTGAGGATGGAGATATCACGCCGGCGTGTGTGCAGACCTGTCCAACTCAGGCATTAACTTTCGGAAACCTAAAGGATCCGAACAGCAGAGTAAGCAAAGCAGCTAAGAGTGAGCGCGCGTATAAGGTGCTAGATCACCACTTAAATACGCAGCCATCAGTGAGCTACTTAAACGATATCCGATACAAGGCTTAAGCGACGAGAGACGGAAATCATGGAAAGCAATCATAACACAAACAGGTCGGACGCGGAGGCACCAGTTACCTACGCTGAGGTAAATGACACGGTCTTGAAGATGTTGGAGCCGCCAGGAACTGGATGGTTTCTTCTTCTTTTTACCTGCCTCTTTTTCCTGGCTATCGGAGCTTCGTGCTGGTTTTACCAGATGTGGAGCGGTTTCGGAGAGTCAGGTAAGAGCCACCCGATCGGATGGGGTACATACATCACCAACTTCGTATTCTGGGTAGGTATCGCGCACTCAGGAACTCTGATATCCGCGGTTTTGTACCTCTTCAGAGCGGCGTTTAGACAGCCGATCTATCGGTTAGCTGAGGCGATGACTGTTTTCGCGGTTATGACCGCTGGATTATTCCCGATCATACACTTGGGTCGTCCTTGGTACGCATTGTGGCTGATGCCGTATCCAAACCAGCGTGCTCTGTGGCCGCAGTTTAGGTCTCCGCTCCTTTGGGACGTGTTCGCGGTTTCTACTTACTTTACGATATCGGCTACCTTCTTCTTTGTCGGCCTCATTCCTGATATCGCAGCGGCTCGCGATAGAGCGACGACTAAGTTCCGTAAGGCTCTTTACGGAGTTACTTGCTTAGGCTGGCGTGGAAGCCACACTCAGTGGAAACACTACCAGGCGGCATATCTGATTTTCGCAGCTTTCGCGACTCCACTCGTAGTATCAGTGCACTCGGTGGTTTCTTGGGACTTCGCGATGAGTATCGTTCCAGGTTGGCACGCGACGATCTTCCCGCCGTACTTCGTAGCGGGAGCGATCTTCTCCGGTGTCGCGATGGTTATCACCTTGGCGATTCCGCTTCGTAAGGCGTTTGGCCTTGAGAGGTTAATCACCTCTTTCCACTTTGACGCGATGAGCAAGCTAATTCTCTTGACGTCGGGTGTGGTATCTTACTCATACATTACCGAGTTCTACACCGCTTGGTTCAGCAACAACCCGTTTGAGAGGTACCAATTCTGGTTCCGACCATTCGGTGAGTTTTGGATGGCGTTTTGGGGCATGACTTTCTGTAACTGTATATTCCCGCAGCTACTTTGGGTTAAGTCTCTGCGAACGAATATTCCTTTCCTGTTCGTACTTTCGATCTTCATCAATATCGGAATGTGGTTAGAGCGTTTCAACATCATCTTCCAGTCCCTTACTCGTGAGTTCATCCCAGCGGCTTGGGGTGGTTACAACTTCTCATGGGTTGAGGTGGGAATTACAGTTGGAGCCTTTGGTTGGTTCGGAATGTGGATGACGCTTTTCATTAAGTTCTTCCCGTCAGTAGCTATCACTGAGATTAAGGAGATCCTCCCACCTCCGATGAGAAGGGGAGATCACGGACACGGCGTAGCCGCGGGAGCGGGACATTAGGATTAGGAAGTAGGGAGCTTTGCTATGGTAGAGTCATCAAGTCGAGCGGTAGTAGGGGTGTTCACCTATATGGATGACGCTCTCGAGGCGGTTAAGAAGGTTAAATCCGCTAACATGGATTACCGAATGTACTCCCCAGTACCTCGCCATGAGATCGAGGAGGTTACATACCCAGAGAAGAGTCCAGTGAGAACTGTGGCGTTGATATGCGCGATCACGGGATGTATTGCTGGATTCGCGTTGGCGATCCTCTGTTCCCTTGATTGGCCGATGCGCACCAGCGCTAAGAATGTGGTTTCGATCCCGGCGTTTTTTGTCCCTGGATATGAGTGGACGATCCTGTTTGGTGGTTTAGGAACCCTGATGTCGATCCTGGTTTTCTGCAGGTTGCCCTCGGTGTGTCGCGCCGCCGGCTATGACCCGCGATTCTCAAACGACAAGTTTGGTGTTGTGGTCGCTTGCGCTGGAAATCAGGTCGACGACGTAAAGCGTCGCATGCTCGATTCCGGAGCTGATGAGGTCGATGTTAGGGATAGTTTGTAAATTAGTGAGAGGAGCAGATGAGCGCAGCTCGATGTGTTAAAGGTTTCGCTGTAGTGGCCTCGTGCTTCCTAGCTTTTTTGGCTAGGGATGTTAGAGCGCTTCCCTTCAACGACGATATGGTGAACGTGCAAAAGCGCACGGGTGTGATGATGCGCCCGAAAGCCCCGGGAACGGTTGCTATCGGAATGTCGCAATATCACGTTAAGTCACGAGAAGAGGCTGAAGCCCTTTCTAATCCGATCAAGGGCGATGCTCTTTCAACTGCGAACGGTAAGAGGTTGTTCGCCGTGAATTGCTTGCCTTGTCATGGCGATATCAGCAAGAAGCCATACGAGCCTGGTTCTGTCGGTAAGAAGGCTCTTCAGACCCCACCTGATCTGACCACAGATATGTATAAGGGCAGAACAGACGGTAGTATTTACGCGACGATTCACTTCGGTATTCGTTTAATGCCAGGACATGGGTGGAAGCTATCGCCGACTGAGCATTGGGATATCGTCAATTACGTTCGTAGTCAGCAAGGTGTTAATTAGTTAGAGGTATAAAAGATGTCGCACGTACACATGGTTCCAGTGAACATCGAGAAGGTGGTAAACGCCGGTCCGATCACAACAGAATCCTCAACCTACACGAAATTGTGGTGCATGGTGTTTGTTGGTGTTTTCGTATTCGCGTACGGGTTGCTAGCTGGAGATGCCGGCCATACATGGGGAGCGTTTTACGTTAACGCGGTGTATTTTCAGGGGTTAGCCTTGGGTGGCGTGATGACTACGGTCATTATGCAGATCGTTAGAGGTACGTGGGGAGCGCCAGTGCGTCGCTTGGCTGAGGCGAACGTCGCTTATCTGCCAGTCGCGTTCGTTGTTTTTCTAACAACTTACTTTGGTCGTGAGTACATATTCTACTGGGGTAGGAATCCTATGCCAGGACGTGAGTGGTGGATGACTCCCGGTTTTGTATACGCGCGATTCGCGATACTTTTCTTCGTTCTTTATCTTCTAATGGCGCGTTTTGTTGGTATGTCACTTCGTGGTGATGTTGGTCTTGCTAAAGATAGGGCTACTAATAAGTCGACGTGGAGCTTGCCTATTCACAGGTACTTGCTCAGGGGATGGAAGGGGGCTGAGCGAGAGGTAATCCCTCTGCAACGCAAGATGTCGGTCAATGGTCCAGTTGTTGTATTAGCTTATGCGGTGACCATTTCCCTGTTCTCGTTTGAGATGATTATGGGACAGAACCCAACTTGGTTCTCAAACCTTTTTGGCGCCTTCATATTCGTTAGCCAGATCTATATCGGTTGGGCAGGATTAGCTTTGATGAGTATGTTCTTCTCAAAGAGGAATAAGGGCCTCGGAGAGTTGATTACATCGCAACAGTTCTGGGATCTCGGTAAGCTTAACTTCGGCTTCTGCATGTTGTGGGGATACATGTTCTGGTCGCAGTTCCTGACGCAGTGGTACGGAAACCTTCCTGAGGAGACTCAATGGTTAATCCTCCGCACACGTGAGTTTCCTTGGAAGGGACTAGCGTGGATCGTGTTTCCTATGTGCTTTATTATCCCGTTTATCTCGTTACTGAGTAGGGATGTGAAGAAGAACCCGGTGACCTACGCGATAGTTTGCTTGGTTCTTATGACAGGAGTTTGGCTGGATAGATATCTGATCATTATGCCGGAGATCAGCCCAAGCCATATCCCGTTAGGGCTAACTGAGGTTGGAATATTCATTGGGTTCCTCGGTGCTTACCTGATTTGCATCAGGAGCTTTCTAAGTAAATTTCCTTATGTGACTGTGTCGCATCCGCTCACTCATGGCAGTGCCGAGTGGTAAAAAGGACATAGGTAAGGGGTTTTATTTCTTGGTTTTATTGGTTAAACACCAGCCATAAGCTGATAAACAGGGGGCCTGGTGTTGAAAGTATGGCCCAAAGCGTGGTAATAAACGACTCTCGTTTTTACAGGCCTGATATTATTTTGGTAGTGATTTATGGCAGTTCCAAAGAAAAGAACATCTCGATCTAAGCGTGATATGCGTCGTTCTCACCACGCTCTTACTCGTACATATGCAATCGTTTGCCCTAAGTGTGCTGAGCCTGTGTTGCCACACCGTGCGTGTTCAAGCTGCGGTTCGTACAGGGGCAAAGAGGTAGCAAAGACTAAGGCAGCAGCTTAAGTTCCCCCTCTTTATCAAGATCTGTGACCCAACAATCAAATTCACAACCTTCGGCGGGACTACCAATCGCGGTCGACGCGATGGGGGGTGACCACGGTCCTAAAGTTGTTGTCGAGGGCGCGATAGCCGCGGCACGGGACTTTGGGATAGCCGCTGTACTTGTCGGCGACGAGAACCAGATTAATCCGCTGCTAAGCTCGTGCGATCCGAGCAGAGAGCTCCCTATAACAGTTCAGCACGCCTCACAGGTAGTCGGAATGGATGAGGCTCCTGGATTAGCTATTAGAGGCAAGCAAGATTCATCCATCAGAGTAGCTTTTGATCTAGTTTCTAAAGGTAAGGCAAATGCAGTTGTAAGCCCTGGAAACACTGGGGCCATTATGGCCGCCGGTGTGTTCGTTGTCGGTACGCTGCCCGGTATCGCTAGACCCGCGATAGCTTCACTTATTCCTAAAGGTGTCTCTGGTACTCCTACTGTTCTCTTAGATGCTGGCGCGAACACTGGGTGCCAGGCTTTTCAGTTAGTGCAGTTCGCTCTAATGGGACATTACTACGCAGAGGCAGCGCTAGGTTGCTCCGCACCGCGTATCGCGTTGCTTTCTAACGGCACTGAGCTCGCCAAGGGGAACGATATCATTCGTTCCGCGGCGATGATGTTGTCTGAGTTAGAGGGGATTAACTTCATTGGCTATGTCGAGGGGCGAGATATCGCGCGAGATGTAGTCGATGTTGTTGTTTGTGACGGATTCGTCGGCAATATCGTTCTTAAAGCGATGGAAGGTTGCGTTGGTCTGGTGACTGACTCTATCAAATCGGTAGCGCAGACAAGTTTGCGGGGAAAGATCGGTCTTTGGCTAGCTCGACCGGTTCTTAGGTCGGTTTTTCGAGAGAAGCTGGATCCTTCTGCTTATGGAGGAGCGCCTCTTCTCGGCCTTGGACAGGTGGCGATTAAGTGTCACGGATCCTCATCAAGTCGGGCAGTCATGAACGGTATTCGCGTCGCTAAAAGATTCGTTGATCAGGGAGTGCTTAGTAGCTTAAACGTCGCTCTCCAGCAGCTAGACGCGCGCATCGCGGGGGTTGATTCTGAGGGTGGAAACGGTTGGTCGAGAGCTTTTGATAGGAAAGCTAGTGGGATGAAAGATCAAGATAAGAGTTCAAAGGGTTCGGTAGGAGGAGAAAATGGCAGAGAGTAAGAAGAGGGTAGCGCTAGTAACAGGAGCTTCACGTGGTATCGGACGCTCGATCGCTGTAGCATTAGCTAAGCAGGGCTGTTTTGTAATCATCAATTACTCCTCATCTCCTGAGGCGGCTCAAGAGACTCTAAACGAGGTCAGAGAGGTCGGAGGAGACGGCGAGGTTCTTAAGTTCGCGGTGCAGGATAGTGAGGCCGTAGAGAGCGCCTTTGATGGGATTAAGTCTCGTCATGGTCAGTTAGATATCCTAGTTAATAACGCTGGAATCTCGCGCGATGGTTTGGTCCTGAGAATGAAGGACGAGGAGTGGTTAGCGACGATGGGCGTAAACCTAAACGGGGCTTTCTTCTGTTCACGTGCCGCGGCGCGACTCATGCTAAAATCTAAGTGGGGCAGGATAGTAAATATCTCCTCAGTGGTCGGAGAGATGGGTAATGCGGGCCAGGTTCCTTATGTATCTTCTAAGGCTGGTATGATCGGTTTAACAAAGGCTTTAGCCAAGGAGCTAGCATCACGCAATGTAACAGTGAACGCGATAGCGCCTGGATTTATCGAGACAGATATGACAGCGGCTCTGGATGATAAGGTCAGGGGAGAGCACATGAAAGCGATTCCCCTAGGTCGTTACGGCCAAGCTAATGAGGTAGCGGAGCTAGTCGCGTTCCTAACGTCTGATAACGCCGCCTATATTACCGGTCAGGTAATCGGGATTAATGGTGGGATGTATATGTAGGGGGGGGCCTCAATAGGCCTTATATTTTTTCTCCTAATCCTTCTCCTCATCCTGCACCTGCACGGTCAATCCCTAAATAGAGTTTACATCAAATAAGCTATTTTTAGGTAAGGGGGACGCGGAGCGATGAATAGCTGTTACAGGGGAATAGCGATAACCATGCCTCGGGCAAGCCCACACTAAGCGGCGCGGGAGCGCCGCGCTCCGAAAGATGCTACTTTAATCCTAGCCTCTGTGATCCTCTGTGGTTTCCTCTTCCCTTGAGCCTGTAGAACTATCTTAGAATAAATTCTACATCGAGGTCGCGGAGGGCCACGGAGATTCAACTTTGCTTATTTCACTTATTTCTAGGTAGAGGAAGAGGAGGAGATAGGTGCAGGTGCAGGAGGAAGAGTAGTAGATAGCAAGAGAAGGAAGATTGACCGAATGCCCTTCCCAGCTAACCACCTGACATAAAAGCGCTTATTATTGAGTCTTTAACCACCATTTTCAGGTACATCCTAAATTTATACCCGCTAGGTCTTGACTATTACCCTCCTGTCTAATTAAATCAGGGGATTGACGTTCGAGGTATTTAGGCTGTTTGGGTCTAGTTAGACTTAAGGAAGGCCGGCAAAATCCCTCCCTATTGCGAAAGCGGATCTTGAGTCGCTTTTCGAGTTTTCGAGATGGGAAAAAATCCTCAATGTATCACAGTGGATACACTTGCGGTTTTTCCCCATCTCGAAAATCGAATATCAACTCAACCTCCACTTTCTCGCTACGGGTAGGTTTTGCCGGCCTTCCTTAACAAGCATTTTGGACTGATGTTCAATCCAAAATGCCTGTCCGCTAAGCGAGTTTGGTCATAGACCTAACGGTAGTGAGGCGCGATCGCGATAATTTGAAATAGACGCGCCAATAGCTTAAGCTCGACTCGTTAAACTTATTGTAAAAATAGAAACGTTTAGGAGACGTGTTTTTCATGGCAACACCTGAGGAGAATCAAGAGCGCATTAAGTCTATTATCGTAGAGCAGCTAGGCGTTAGCTTGGAGGAGGTTACTCCTCAGGCATCGTTTATCGAGGACCTCGGTGCTGATTCGCTTGATATCGTTGAGCTAATCATGGCTCTCGAGGAGGAGTTCGATATGGAGATTCCAGACGAGGACGCTGAGAAGATCCAGACAGTTGATGATGTTATCAAGTACATCGTCACGAAGCAGGCGTAAAGTAATCGTGGCGAGGAGGCCTCGCTGATTACTTGTAACGCTAAGGGGCCCCTCGAGGGCCCTTTTTTATCATAAAATTCTGGAGTTAAAATGAGCAATTCAAATGGCACTTACGAAGCTAGAAAGATGAATTTAAAGGCGGTAGACGCTGAGATCCACAACCTCATTCAGCGCGAGACCGAGCGCCAGGAATACGGGCTCGAGATGATCCCAAGTGAGAACTTCGTTAGTGAAGCTGTGCTTGAGGCGATGGGGTCAGTTCTTACCAACAAGTATGCTGAGGGACAGCCAGGAAAGCGCTACTATGGTGGATGCCACGTAGTCGACGAGGTGGAGAACATCGCTAGCGCGAGAGCCTGTGAGCTCTTCGGAACGGATTTCGCGAACGTTCAGCCGCACTCCGGAGTACAAGCGAATCAGGCGGTGTTTGAGGCGTTTTTAAAGCCAGGTGATACATTCATGGGGCTACGCCTTGATCACGGTGGTCATCTGTCTCATGGAAGTCCAGTCAATTTCTCTGGCAAGCATTACAAAGTTGTTGGCTACGGAGTTAGGCAATCTGATTGTTTCATCGATCCAGATGAGGTTAAGGACTTAGCTCGCCAGCACAGGCCAAAATTAATTATCGCTGGAGCGACAGCCTATTCAAGAAAGATAGACTGGAAGCTTTTCCGCGATGTTGCGGATGAGGTAGGCGCGGTTCTGATGGCTGATATAGCGCACTATTCAGGGTTGGTAGCTGGAGGATCTTATCCATCGCCTGTGCCTTACGCTGATATCGTCACCACTACAACGCACAAGACCCTTCGTGGTCCACGTTCAGGAATGGTGATGGGTAGGGAGATCCACAGAAAGGCGATTAACAAGGCTGTTTTCCCAGGGCTTCAGGGAGGTCCACACATGCACACGATAGCTGCTAAGGCTGTGATGCTGCGTGAGGCTCTATCGCCATCTTTCAAGGAGTATGCGGCTCAGGTTGTTAAGAACGCTCAGGCTCTCTCGGCAGCGCTAATTAAGCGCGGTCTTCAGGTCGTCTCTGGAGGCACAGATAGCCATCTTTTGGTGGTCGATCTTAGACCGATGAACGTAACTGGCAAGGTAGCTGAGGAAACCTGTGACAAGGTAGGGATCACTGGAAACAAGAATACAGTTCCGTTTGATCCGCAGCCACCATCTGTATGCAGCGGTATTAGACTTGGAACTCCAGCTCTGACTACCCGTGGTATGAAGGAGCGGGAGATGGAGCAGGTCGCTCAATTTATCGTTGAGGCCTTGGCTAACGCGGAGAATGAATCGAAGCTGGCGGCGATCCGAGAGGGTGTTGTTGAGCTAAGTCGCGGATTTCCACTTTATAAACACAGATTAGTCGCTTAAAAGGCGAATATATGTTCTGTCCTAAGTGTAGCTCGGATAAGACATCAGTTACCGACTCTCGCGGTGATGGTGGAGCTATACGTAGGCGCCGCGAGTGTGGAGATTGTGGGTACCGCTTTACAACATTTGAGCGTATTGAGATCGCTTTGCCGGTAGTCATTAAGAAAGATGGCAGCCGAGAGAATTACGACCGTGAGAAGATTCGTGGTGGTCTCCGCAGGGCGTGTGAGAAACGTCCGGTCAGCATGGAGACGATCGACGCGGCGTTAGAGGCGATTGAAAAGAGGATCCAAGAGCTTTGCCAGAAGGAGGTTGAGAGCCGACTTTTGGGAGAGCTGGTAATGGATGAGCTCCGTAAGATGGACAAGATAGCCTATGTTCGCTTCGCGTCGGTGTATCGCGAGTTCTCAGATGTAAGTCAGTTTGTGGATACGTTAGAGAGCCTAGATAACGGCTCATCCACCAGATGAAGCTAAATCCCAAAGATGAGAGTTCATTTGAGTCGGCTCTGAGCCGCTTTAAGAGCGGTGAGCCGATCTTGGTTCTTGATGATGAAGATCGCGAGAACGAGGGAGATGTGGTTCTCGCGGCGGAGGTTGTAACTCCTGAGATGATATCCTTCTTATCTAGGGAGGCGAGGGGACTAATCTGCGTTAGCATTTCGCGTGAGCTCGCTCGTCGGATTGATCTCCCGTTTCAGGTTGATACAAACAACTCGCCGTTTCAGACCCCCTTTGCTATCAGTATTGACGCTAAAGAGTGTGTGTCCTCTGGTGTAACCGCGCGAGGGAGAGCTCAAACTATTCGCGCTCTCCTTAATCCCGAAATTAAACCGGCGGACTTCGTATCCCCGGGGCATGTATTTCCACTAATAGCCGACGATGCTGGGGTTCTGGGGCGTGATGGCCATACAGAAGGTGTTTTAGATCTAACTCGACTCGCGGGTATGGCTCCGGCTGGAATCCTTTGTGAGGTCTTAAATGTTGATGGCACGATGGCTAGAGGAGCCGAGCTTCAAGCTTTCGCAGAGAAACACAATATGGCGGTGACCAGTATCGCTGAGATTAAAGAGTACCGCATAAGGCACGAACTAGCTGTTAGGCAGGTTTCCAAGCGGATTGTAGGTACTGATTTTGGTGAGTTTACGGCTCTTCTATTCGCGGATGACGCAGGCCACAAAGAGCACTTGGTAATGGCCAAGGGAGATCTATCCACTGTGCCGGCTTCTTACGCGCCGTTGATACGGATCCACTCTGAGTGTCTGACAGGAGATGTCTTCGGGAGTCGCCGCTGCGATTGCGGGCCGCAGTTAGATGGAGCCATGCGGCTTATAGCCTCTGAGGGAAGCGGCGCTGTGCTGTATTTGCGTCAAGAGGGACGAGGGATAGGTCTTGGTAATAAACTCAGAGCTTATGCGTTGCAGGACCAAGGTCGAGATACTGTTGAGGCTAATATTGAGCTCGGATTCATGGCTGACCAGCGCGATTTTTTTGTTGGGGCGCACATACTAAAAGCCTTAGGATTAAATCGAATCCGTTTGATTACTAACAACCCGAGAAAGGTCGCGGCTATGGAGAGGTTTGGAATATCGGTTGTTGAGAGAGTTCCGATGATAGCTCCGCACGACGAATGTAGTGTAGCGTATCTAAAAACTAAGAGAGAGAAGTTGGGGCATTTGTTGTAGCTACATCACCCTCACACGCGATATCGACCAATCAAACGGCGCTTTTCCGGTCTGTCTAACAAAGATACATTGAACGGTCCGTGGTGAGCTAAATATCACCTTAACCTGATTTCTTGGGGTGTAATAAGGTAGACCGCGATAAGTAACTCGAAGGGAACCTTGCCAGATAGGATAATCGACGATCTCTTCAGCGGTATTTTGATCGCACGAGCCACCAGTTATCCGTAGCCCCCGCGGATAATCAGTAAAGTACTGGCCTGGATCAAGCTCTACACCATTTACAACAGTTGCGGCTTCGAAGCGTATCGTTAGAAGCTCATCTCCACGCTGCATCCCGGTTCTGGTTGACCAACGCCAATTAGTCTCAGATTTCTTAGCGGCCTCAATTACCTCAGTGCTAGGGGCAGGCGAGATCTCTATGGATGCGCCGAGTTCGGCGCTATCTCTGGCTTTTAGCTTTGAGGCGGTCTTCACTCCCTCTATCCAGCTAGGGATGTTTTCTCCAGATTCAATAAGATTCCTAAAGATATTGGCCGAGGGGGACAGAACTAGTTCTCTATAGATTGGGTCGGAGATCAATCCGCTCTTGCGAATGCTAGGATGAATGATGTTTGGAGAACAGAAAGCCAACATGATCGCTGGCCCTATAGCGAGTGGAATAAAGCTGATCAATCGATTGTTTAAGATTAAGGTAACTCCGGTCATCCAGGCCGATAATCCCAGAGCGACGGAGGTAATTGAATAGGTCGTTCCCCACGGGATCAACCTAGATAAACTGGGCAACGGTGATATCAAAGCCACGGATTCGGGCAGTGCGGAGTTGAGTGTAGCCAGAAGAGCCATAACCATGGCGACCTTGGCTGTGTAACGTGCCACAGGTGTTTGATGTCTGCGTCTAGTCCACCATGAGAAGATCGATATCGACAGGAGTGTAAGGGCGCGCCCACCATATTCATCGCGCATAGCCGTTCGATCGATCGCTTCAAACTGATAGGCTTGCCCGATCAGTGGACGGATATTTCCCTGAGAACCATCGTACTGAATAACGTGAGCGGAGGCGGGATATTTTGGAGCCTCGGCAATAGGAGCGGTGATTGTGACAAAGATAGCTGGTGTCAGAATCACGATAGACGTGAGGCTTAAATTTATAGCCGCCCTAGCTCGTGATTTAGTAAGAAGATAGGCTATCCATAGGGCGCTTGCTGCGCTTACTAAGGCGGCCTGATTAGCGCTTAGAGCGTTTTCTACGCTTGCCGCTAATAATATAGCCAGAAGAATCAAGCGAGGCTTCGGCGCGGCTATTACTTTGCTGGCGATGACTGTCAGAAGAGGTAACCATGCTATCGCCCCAATTACCACGGGGTCTAAGCCAGTGGTGATTAGAAGAAATAAGATAGTAATCGGCGCTCCTAGTGAGAAGATTACAGACCAGGTAAAGCGCTGTCCGTCACTTGCCCTGAAAAACAAGAGGGTGCCAACTAGCAGCGTTAGTATCCCAGGTATCGGGCGTTCAGCGAAATTAAAACTAGGCCAAATTAGGGTACAGATTTTTGATATCGGCTCAAGTCTCCACGAATGAAAAGCATTGTGGTTAAGATTTACCAAAGAGAACCAGGTCGAGGCCTGGGTATCCCCAGATAGAGCGACGGAGTCCATTCCCGCGATGATAACTCCGAGCATCGCGATTGATATCACTAGGGTTACCAAGAAGATCAGAAATTTATTTTGCTCCTGATTCACTAAGCGCCTCCTAAGATTCGACGGAGCGGGGAGACGCTCTTAATAGTCACACGGGTTCCTGGAACGCATTCAGATAATGAGACCAAATTAAAGCCAGTCGCGGATGGTTCAGGCTTAATTGCACAACTGGAGGAGGTTACAAAAGGAAAGTGCTTAAACTTCAGGGTTAACGAGTCTGTTAACGGCGTGAAGCTGATTGAATTGGTGGTGAATTCAAGATCCTTAAGCTCTCCCCGCGTTGTGAATGACGAAGAGTAATTAAGTCGTTTAAAGATAAAGAAGCTCTCTCCACGCCATATCTGTTGATATTCCTCTGGATGGCTCTTAAACCTTTCAATCCATGTAGGCTCGTGAGCAGCGACGAGGGTGGCGTTCACTAAATCTAGATATTCCCTAATCCCTAAGTCTCCGCGGGCCAGTAGTTCAGGTGGTATCGGCTGCTCGTAGCGCCAGATGTTGTGCGCGTAGCTCGAGGCCACCATCTGGGTATCAGTCCAAAACGGAAGAGGCGCGAGGTGACCACCACTTAGTTCATGTAGCACGCATCCACTGAAGAAGACTCTTCCGCCAGCGGAGTTGTTTGATATGGCGCGGGCCATTGAGCGCACTTCACGATCTAATATGGCATAGGTATCATCAGAGCGATTTAAAACAGCGGAGGTGGCCGCGAAAGGTCCGATTAGGATAAACGCCCCAGCGAAGCACGCCGCCAAGCGCCAGGACAGTCCGAGCCGCGCATAGGAGAACATCCGCCACATGTATTGGCCGATAGGTATAGACGCTAAGATAGAAAAGATAACTATCATTCGGTCGAGCTCTAGTTGTGGTTTGAGCGAAACGCCAACGGTCCCGAGAAGGAGAAGCCAAATACAGGTCGCTATGATGTAGAGTTTCCCAAATCCTGAGAAAGCGATTAGGGCAGGGGCAGCGAGCAGCACTATAAGAGGATTTAAAGCCGCGGCGTTGTTGTGCCACTGGCTGAGAGACTTTTTAAAGTTTAGTCCCTCGCTCTTGTGGCGGTATGTCGTTGGGCTTGCAGGCATGGCAGATGCTTTGTTCTGATCAGTTGTAACCTGGTGCGTGCTAGACATCGTATTTGAATTTAGGAACTTTCCAACCCCAGATACCTTCCACATCATCGCCATCCACGGCAGGTTAAGGGCTAGGATTAAGCATGCAGCTATTATGTGTCGCTTAGACTTAATGAGCCTCGGCGAGTGTTTTAGAGCAACTAGAAAGATCGGAACTATCGCTAACCCTGATGGAGACCATAGAAGCACGAGTGTTAGTAATAGCGCCATGAAGATTATCTCGCGCCACGATGGTTTGTGAGCCTCGAAAAATCTTATCAATACCACGCTGACGAGGGGTAATAGGGCAGTGCTGGTGATAAAGCCAACTGTCCCGTATTTGAGCCCCCAACGGAACCAAAACAATCCGGTACAGAGAGATAAAGTAGCCGAGATAGCTGCCGCCAAAGGAGCTACTCCAAACAAGCGAGCAGCAGAGTAAATAGAGAGCGGTGTAATTACCCAAAGCACACCTGCAATTAACCACGGATAGATAGTCTCAACGTGAAAGCTATAGATCAGAGGTGAAGCTAAAAGAAATATGTTTAGAGCCCCGGTCGCGAAAAAATCCCTGGCGTCTATCCCCGCGTTCCACAGTGGCGACCAGAAAGGAATGGACGGGAAATTCTCACGCAGTAGCTTTAGCCTAAATAAAAATACCGCGTGGTCGTCAGAGAAGATTAGCGACCCATCCAAAGCGACAAAAAACGACCAGATTAATAGGCATGAGACTACTAGAGGCCAAGCGGCAAAGAACCGTTTCCAGAGTTGGCGGCCAACAAGTAGGTAGCACGCAATAGCTCCAACGATTAACTCGCCGCGAATAGTAGGCCCCTTAAACAATCCCCACGGTCGGGTGAGCCAGTCAGAGATAAAGATAAAAAGTAGGCCGTAGCCCCAAACTCGTGGTTCTAGAAAACTCTCTTTAGTGAACTCTTTGCGTCCCTTGAGGTAACTCCATGCCCAAGTGAGTATTATAAGGAGGGCTCCTAGAATTAATAGGTAGCGCCCCGCAGGTATCAGCGCTTGCTCGCTCTTCTCCCACAGGTGCCAGGCTCCGCCTGAGAGTCCCAAGATGATGAGCAGTAGCCCTGATGAGGCGAGGAGGTGCATCGAGTTTGACTAAACGGGGTAAATACACGTTAGCCCGGCTTGGCCGTAAGGCTTGATGAGCTAACCCCGAGAGTCTAATACGGACCCACTTTTGCGTCAAAAGAAACGGGATTTCAGGTGGTTAGCGCGGGCTTTTAACTCCGTGCTCGGTATAGAAGCTATCAAACTCAAAGACTGCGTCAGAGAACGATTCAAAGGCTTTGACGTTATCCCTACGGGTCAGTGCCTCTAATCCTTGAGCCATGCGAGTTTTTATAATCTCTAAGTTTGAAGGTTTAAAGGTCAGATAATGTTGCCCTTGCTGATTATCCTTTCTGGCCTCGTAGCACTGCAGACTTGATACTAGGTTTGCCACAGCTCCCAGAGTCTCTCCTTGGGCCTTATGAATCAACCCCTGAAGAGCGAAGTATCGTGGGCTCTCCTCGAGATTCTCGCTGCAATTTAGGCATTGAGCTGCGCTATCTGGATCGTCAAAACGCAGAAAGAGTGCGGCTAGTGAGTGATATGAAGCAGCGGCACTTTCTTTACTAAAGAGTCCCCAGTTGTGGCTTGGAAAGAGCTCCTCAATGTTGAGACCATCAACAGCGGCTCTTAGGCACCTTGATTTAGCTTTATTTGAGAGAGACGTGAGGTTGTTCCACATCTCGCTTTCAACCACAGGCGATATAGTTGATGAAACTCGAACCGTATCGCCATCGGAGACCGACGTAATAAGCGCATGAGTAAGAAACTCTGTGACTGACTCTAGCTGGTGATGCCGCACTGAGCTTAAAGCGTACCGAGAAGTAGCTACGCACAGCAGCGGAAAAATCTCGCTGTTTGATAGCGATGTCACGATAGACTCAGGAGAGATAGCGGGAACCGGGAGGCTTCTTCCATCCTTTATGGTCGTGAAGATGATGTGCTCTAGCACGCTCCGATTCTCGATCTCCGGAGCTATTTTTGATAGGTCTATAGAATCGGTAGACATTGACGCGCTTATTACCAGAGCTCTTTTACTCGCGGCAGAAGATGCGGCTTGAGCCAGTGCCGTTACGAGAGAGTCGGATGTAATCCAGAGGCACGCTGTGCATCCTGTCGGTGCCTCTCGTGTGCTAGCGACGATTATATCAGCGAATGTCTTCACATCTTTAAGGTGTTGTACCTTATCGATCGCCGCTGTTTGAGATCTTCCGTCATCGATCACGATAGCGCTGTGCATAAATTCCTCATTTGGATAAAACCGCGGTGGTTACACCAACTTCAGCTAGACTAAGGCTAAGATGAGGAGTGCTTGGAAATGGTCTCAAAAAAAATAGAGTGAAGCAGAAGATTTTTCTGGAGTGAAGTTGGACGGGTTAAATGGTTGTTATTCCCTGGGATTTTGGGGTGTTACGCCGGCTGCTCACTCTCGCTAGTCGCTATCGTGCTTGCCTCTGTTTTGCAGTAGTGCAGCACAACTGGAGCTAGAATCATTCCAGGAACTCCGCCTAGCCTCTCTCCAATAAGTAGAGCTACGAGTGTTAACCACATCGGATTCTTAATTTTACCACCGATGATTTTGCTGTTTAAGAAGTACTCAAATTTATGAAGGATTATCAGATAGGCTAGGGCGATAAAGCCGAGGTTTACTGACTGAGATACCCCGATGAAGAAGATTATAGTGTTGCTAATAATGTTTCCAATAATCGGAAGTAGCCCACATAAAAAGGTAACCACAACTATCACAAACGAATAGGGCAGTGGTGAGCCAAAGGCATAGAGAATAGCTAGGAATAGGCCGGTAAAGAAAGTATTTACAGCCGATATGATTACCTGAGCACCCATTACTGTGTGGAAGCTGCCAAAGAACCGAGAAAACCTGGTTGCCAGGGCGCCTGTAAAAGTTGAGTAGACGTTGTTTCGAAGAGCGTAAGTTCCACGGCCAAGGTCAACCTCCCCTTGATAGAATAGCGTGCACGTCGCTACTAAACCGATAATTACATACACAAACTCCTTGGTGAACACCTGCGCGAATTTGGCTATATGTAAGAGCTGTGATTTAACCTCGTCAACGATGAATGACTTAAGGCTCCCTGGATCGCTAAAAGGAATCTCCACTCCGTAGTAATGCGCCTGATCGACGATCACAGGAATCGCTTTCTCGGCAGTTTGAGGAATAGCTTGGACCGCTTCGCCCAGGAAGTGGATGAAAAGATAGAAAAGAAGAGCCGCTAGGATAGAGAATAAGATAATAGCCCAGCCCTTAGACGTAAACCTTCCTAGTTGAGATATGATCAAATATCCAAAGAGAACGGTGATCAACGCTGTGCTTAATCCAAAGAAGAATACCCCAAATATGAAGACACCGATCGCCCAAAATGTGAAGCGTTCAACTTTTCTTCTGTCTACCGGATCAAAAATAGCAAGGTCTGACATGATTTATCCTTTCTAAGAATCGGCTCGAATTCTAGGCTATAAGCTCCAGCAGCGCAAACTAATGAAACGAGGTAAAACCTGGCTTACGGGAGTTTTTGCCTCGGTTGCCTTAGAACATACTCCCCACAGAAAAATGCACCCTCACAGATGGCTCGCCTGGACGCTCATCAAGTGGGCAACCAACGTCAAAGCCGATTGGCCCGATAGGTGAAAGGTACTGGAATCCAACGCCGACACTACGCCTTAGAGAGTTGTCGTAGTCCCCGTAGTGCCTTAGGAAAACGTTTCCTACATCAAAGAAGAGATGAGTACTTAATGAATCATCGGCAAGATACTGAAACTGAGTCTTCCCAGATAGCATGGCGTCTCCACCGATTACAGCTCCGTCATCACCCCTGGGTCCTAGAGAGTTCTCTCTAAAGCCTCGCACTGTAGTTCTTCCTCCGAGGTAAAAGCGTTGAGTGATCGGAACCTGACTAGTATCACCCCAGACCTGAGCTATTCCCCCACTTAAACCAAGTCCTAAAGAGTATCTAGAAGCTGGTCCCCCTAACGGAACGATCGCCGATGAGCGTGCTATCGCGGAGGCGAAGTTAGCTTCTGATCCGATCCCATCGAAGGCGACCTTAGGCTCAAGCGACAATGTGTATCCACGACTAGGAAGGAGAGGATCATCACGTTTGTCGTATTTAATAACACCAGAGAGGAAGCTAAGCCTGATCGAGCCTTCATCTAACTCAGAGATGACCGCTCCCTTGGTCACATCTTGTGGGTTGTCGAGTACTAAAGAGTGTCCGGCTGACATCGTCAGGGTTGGGCTAAATTGTCGGAATAAGTATGAGCCAAAAAGGAGTCGATCGAGGTTGAATTCTTGAGTGGAAAGCTCCTGTCTCTGATATCGGATCTCCTCGTTGAGTGAGTATTGAGAGTCAAATAACTTAGGATCAAAATATCTCAGATTCGTAAAACCTTGACTAATTAAACCTGACCCGTTGGGGTTGATCTGCGCTTGATCAAAATAAGTATCAACACGCATGGATAGAGTGCGACCATCAGAGAATAGAGATTTGTTGATCGCCTCTCCGAAGGTGTGCAAACCGAACTCAGAGTTCGCTCCGAGACCTAGTTGCAGAGTTTGTAGTGGTCTTTCAACAACTCTGACCATTATTGGCTCTGAGACACTGTCGATTGAGCCATCGACAGCTATCACTTCTACTCGCGAAAATAGCCCGGTCTTTAAGAGCTCTTTCTTAGTGGCGCTAATATCCTCATCACGATACGGGGTTCCTGGGCGGATCTTAGTGGCCTTGCTGGCTGTGCTCTCCGGAATTCTTACAAGGCCATCGTAAACTACACTTGCTACCATCGTGCGCGGACCAGGCTCCACCTCTAGAGCTATACTTGAGCCGTCTTGGTTAGGTTCAACAAACACGGCAGGAGATAAAAATCCCTCGTTATTAAGGGTCTCAATCACCAGGTCTGTAAAGATATTGATCCTCGGTAGTGAGAGATCTCCTCTAGGTGGAGCAGGCGGGGTAAGCTCCTTTGGATAGCCATTTATGCTTGATATAGAAGCTAGCCGCGGCTCTCCCTCCTCAATGGTAAATTCAATATCGATTGAGTCCCCAGCAGGTGTTCGGTTTATTGAGTAGTTCGCAGCCGCGTTCGGGAATCCTTGGTGATGGTATACTGACACAATTGAATCGCGGAGCGCCTCAAGCCGCGCCGGTACCGCGTATTTAGGCTCAAGTCCCTCAGCTTGGTCTCGCATCCCCATATCTCGCATGGACTGCGCTATCTCTTGACGAGATAGCTTCGAGTTCCCCTTTAGGGTGACCCTTCTAACGCGCGTTGGAGCTTCCTCTACAATCTTTACCTTGTACTTTAATCTAGAAGGATCGGACCGATCTTCAGAGCTTGAGACTTGAGCGAATAGATAGCCATTCTCCTGGTACATGCGCTCAATATTCTGTACCAGTAAGGTGATCGTATTGTTTCCAAATGGGCGTTTGCGCGAAAACAGCTCGATGCTGTTAAGGAAATCATCGGCGCTAAATTCTTTGTTTCCCTCAAACTCAAACGAGATCGGCTCGTGCAGCTCCGAGCTTATGACAAGTGTAGAGTGGCCGGTCGCTAGATCATGTCGGTAGCTAGGAGTTACACGAGCGGCGATGTATCCGTCATTTCTCAAATCAAGAACTACGGCTCTCTCAATAGAGGCAAGCCTAGAGCTGGTCGCTAGTGAGCCGATCTCCGCCAATGATTTAGCCTTAGCGGCGTGAGCCGGTGTAAGCTCGTCGCCCTCAAACTCAACAGCCTCTATTGTACTAGGCTGGCCTTCTACCACTGTAATCTTAAGATCCTGGCAGTAACTCTCTCCAGATAGGCAGGTGACTTCAACGGAAGCCCTCGTAAAGCCATTCTCAACCATGTATGAAACGATCTGATGCTTGATAAGATTCAAGCTCTCCGCTGATGTGGCGACCCGTGAAGATGGCCCTAGTCGAGATGCGTTTAAGATCGATTGCTCTGTAAACTCATCGTTCCCCTCGATCGTGATATTTACAAAGCGCGACTCTTGAGACCAAACAGTATAGGTTAGATCGGTCGATAAGATTGAGTTCTTCTGGGTACTGACGGTCTGGAAGAAGGCGTTTATGTCGAGCGATGGAGTGAGCGCGTAAACACCCCCCGCGCGCGAGTTGCTCACTGAGCTAAATAAGCTCTCTCCTAAAAGAGTCATACGCGAAGAGATATTCTTGCGGGCGATCACCGCTGGCTCGATGGTTCCGGTGAACTGATTGTAGGCCGGCTCGAATGAGAGAGTATCCAAGCGCGTTAAATTAGCGAAGAAGCTTCTAAAGCTAGAGAATGAGGTGTCAGAGATAAAGAACCTCCGGTCAGCTCCAAATTGCGAATCCATCCTTCCTTTAACACTGCTCTCTCCAAGCGGCCTAGAAGAGGTTAAAATCAAAAGTAGTTCACTCTGTGATAAGCCGCGGTCTGAGTTAAGTGAGAACTTCGGGCCGGTGAGAGGCCCCGAGGCGTCAAGAGTTACTAAGATACTCTCTCCGGTCGGGGCTCTTAAGTTGCCTTCGCCCGCGATCTCAAGGTGCGGAACTAGAGAAGATGGCTTAAAGGTGAGCCCGCCTGATGTAATGTCGAACCGATTACCCTTTAGTCCGACCCAACCGCTGAGGATCTGCATAGTGCCGTCCAAAACAGGGGAAGAGACGCTTCCCCGCGCCAAAAGGTCAGTATTTAGTTCCGCGCTCAAAAACGGGGTAACGATAAAGATATTTCTCGGAGCTGAGATCTTCACATCGAGATCGATCTCAACGTTCTGTTTCGAAGCTTTCGGTTGAATACGCGAAGGGACGAAGTACCCAGATATCGTATTCATGATGATCTTATTAATGTCGAAATCTTTGGCTACCTCGGCGAATGTTATATCTACATTTCCTGCGAGTGCCTGGCGCTTGTTCTGGTTAGTGCCGAGAGTTAGATCGCCTGAGAAGGTGATAGTCGAGTCCTCAACCGGCTCAATTGTTACGTCCTTTAGGGTCGTCTTTAAAGATGAGTTGCTAGGATCGAAAGGCAGCAAGTTGCCAGTGACTCCAAACTTTCCTCCATTCACCGCGCCGTCCAGTTTATTAATTTTAATTGATCTTCCGGATAGAGAGAAATCGCCCGATATGTGGTGACCTCCGAGCTCCGGCGATGAGACGCCAAACTGACCGTTAGTGAGTACCGCAGAGCCGGTGGCTGTCGGCTCTGAGAGTGGCCCCTTAAGATAGAGGTCCGTCTTTAAAGTTCCGCGTAGGTCGTCTAACGATGGCAAAAGCGGAAGGAGGGAGCTTAGTTCAAGCTTCCCTCGAGCTGACATATCAAAACCCTTGTTAATGCCAACTTCGCCATCAAGGAAGAGCGAGCTATCTAGAGTCGATAACGTAAGGCCCTTTAACTGAAGAGCTCCTGAACGAACTGGGATCCTTGAGTCGCGCGGGGCGGATAGGGAGTAGGGGGCGCAGCCGATCGCAAGAGAGTTCATCAAGAGCTCTCCCGAGCCAGCTAGGACCTGCTGAAGTGGGAAGGTATAGGTCAATGAACCCCCAAGTCTGCTGCATTCATCATCGTGCCCAAGAAGATTCTTTAGTTTGGTTTCAGGTTGCGAGAATCGTAGTTTCCCTTCGAGTGTTTTTACAAAATCCGCTCCTAGTTCAATACTTCCTCCATAAGCAGAGTTTGGTAGCGAGACCTTTAACAAGCCGTCTTTAAGGGTTGTCTTTCCAGAGAAAGGATATCCGCCAGCTAGCGATGGAAATTTTATCGATGTATCACCCTGGCCGACCAGCGATTTTAAATCCATCAGTCCGGCTAAGCGGGTTTGAGTGGTGATAGATATCGGGGCAAGTTTATCCTGATTAACTGGGAGTACAAGCGGGTATCGGAAATCCGCTAAAGTTAAATTACCCTCCGTAAGGGTTGGCTCTTTAGTGTTTAAAGCGATTACCCCGTCCCATTTAAGGCTACCCTGTGAGCGATTAGTGTTCTCGGCTTTGATTCGGACCTCGTCCTGAGTGAGCCTCACCTCGATCGCGCCGGGTCCAAGAGAGAATCCCTGCATCTGCATGTCGTCTGACTTAAGTAAAATCTCGGTCAGTAGACCATCCTTGCTCTCAGAGACGGTGATCTCGGCGTTAGATTGCGCGACAGAAAAAGGCCCGTAAGTAAAGCGAGGAACCTTGACTCTAAATCCCGCGGTTAGTCCCGCGTCTGAGAAGGTAAGTGGCTCGGTTCCGGTAAGAGATGCTTCGCCATCTGAGGCGCTAATATTATCGAGCGTAATTAAAGGATCTCCGTGATTGAGATCGATATTTAGAGAGCTACTGAATTTAGGGAAGCTCAGAATAGAGGCATTTGGAAGGGCCAGCATAAATGGCTGTCTGGGCGAATTATTGAGAGCCCCTGTGAGGATCGGGCTGCCCAAGGTTCCCGTGATCTCAGTTTGGCCGTTTAAAACTCCCCGCAGCCACTCTGGTAGTCCGATATAATCAGTTGAAATGGTAAGGCGACTCTGTCCAGAGAATGTGTTGTGCTCATCTGATAAGGCCGTTCCTGAGGCCTCGATAGATGTGCGATCACGGCCGAGTATGAGAGATTTAAAGAGTGTCTGCGCCTCCTGAATGGTGATCGCTCCAGATAGTGGCCCCAGAAATAGCTCCTGTGGCGGTTCCCCTGGGCGTTCTCCGTAAGAGGTGTAACGAAAATCCGCTATTCGGGGTGTAAGCTCAAAGTCGTCTCCAGCGGCCTCTACCTTTAATGACACACCGGATCCTGAGATCTCACTTGAGCCGAATGATTCGCGCAGAAATGAGTTCTTTACCTCGAGGGAATCGAGGATAACCCGCCATCTGTCGGGGCGATCTAGTTCCGGTGGGAGCGGTTTAGTTAGTTGGTCGATAAATCTAAAAGTCACCGAGTCAGGCCCAACTCCATCGGCCGTGCCCTCGTTTAAGGTTAGATTTTTTAGGTGCACCTTTTTGTCACGGATCTCTGAGATATCAACTTTGGTGGTTATAGTTTTAAATGAGAGCTTTGGGGTTCCCTTCTCCATGATGCGCACGTTACGAGCGCGCGCCCGCAAGGTAGAGAAAGAGAGCGAGAGCGAGTCAAAAGCCAGAGAGCAGTCGCAAGAGGCCACTACCTCCTCTTCGAGGGCGGTGACGATCTCATTAACCAGCCAGTGTTTGGCGTAAAGCACTATTGCCCCGACGGTCAGGCCCAAGAAGAGGCCAAGAAAGGCTAAAGTGTTACCCTTAAATAATTTACGCATGCCCTAGTTTTAAAAGCGCTCGGGGAGGCCCGAGACCGTGAGGATCTTAGCATAGTTACGGGATAAACCTAAGGGGGGGATTAGTTACGGGCGCTTACGCCTACATTTTGATGCAGAAATTCGCTTGGCATCTTCCGTTTAACAGGCAGGGCAAGATGTTTGCGCAGTTTGGACTAGAGATTGAGCGGGATGTGCTGATCAATACAGCGGTTAAGGTAGCCAAGCAGCTTGAACGAATTGTGAGACACAGGGCTCAGCAGATAAGAGAATCTAGCCTGTTCATATAGATGAGTGTACCAGGGCCGTACCATAAAATCGCCCCGCTAGCGGCCCTCCCCAGATGATCCCACATGGGGATCCCAAATGATCCCACTCCTATTCAAGAACCTTAAAAGACACTAAACTAATCTGCTGCCCAGGACGGGACTCAACCATCTCGCATAGAGCGGAAGTCAACTCATTGATTTCTTCCTGTGTCTTTGGCGGCTTTTCAACCGTAAGGACGGTATTGTCCAAGGACCTGACTCCGTCACTGTGCGATTGAATCGCGTAGCTCACAAAAAGGTGAATAGCAGCGTTACCTTGGATTAGGTTTTCTGTGCGTGCTGGCTGCTCTGCAGAGACCTGACTCTTTGGAAGAGCCCTTAGAACCGTTACAAGAGCGCTTAAATCTAACGACTTAAGATTTTCACCGTCTTCACTCAATTGCCTAAGGATGTCCAAGATTGGCCCTGCGAGAGCAGGATTAGCAGCTATCTTGCCTGTCAATTCTAGCGCTGCTTGATTTTTAGTTGTGATATCCAAAGTCATTGTACTTCTCCTGTGCTCTCTCTTTTTCCATGCTCAACAGTATTGATCACATCCCTTGCGATAATGATCTTTTGAGCCTCAGAGATTTGGTCGGTTGAAATGAGGTGTGCAATTCGTCGCTGAATCTCCTCAATCACTGCTGCTTTTTCTTTTGTCTCCTCAGCCATAAGTGCATTCTATTTGAGTTCAATTTCTTAGTCACGTTATGCAGAGTTAATTGGAACTAGTAGCACGCGTTTTATAACTTGTTGATATATATGTACATTTAGATTGAATTATTCTTTGGGTTTTACCCTGCCCGGGAGCTGCCGTCACGAAAAACCACTTAATTGTGAGGTACGACATGCGTAAGCGCTCGTAACTAAGCCCTCTATTCATTGCAATCTGAACCGGCTAAAAAGCGTGGCCTCGCCGTGATTTTACGCCGCGAGCTATAGTTGGAGGAGATTAAGCGATGAGAAAGTATCGTAGCCAGGAGAAGTGCGATTTAATACTCGACGAGTATTCGCGAAGTGGGCAGAGCCTTGAGATGTTCTGCCAGGAGCGAGCGTTGAATAAATCGAGCATGTATCGTCGGGTGCGGAAGCTGAACCAAAAAGGTAGTGAGTTTGTTGAACTACCGAGAGCTAGGCTGCCGCAGCATTATGAATTGAGCGCAAGAGGAGTTACGTTAAGAATACCCAGCAACGAAAGCGCGGCTAGAATCGCCGACCTTGTCAGAGTTCTAGGATGCTAGCGATAGGTAGACGTCCGAGAGTTTATTTATCAAGGATACCGACCGACATGCGGTGCTCGTTTGAGGGATTAAGCGCTAGGGCGCGCGGGGTAATACAGCAAGATCCTCTAAGCGGGCACCTATTTGTATTCCTGAATCGTCAGAGAGATTACATTAAAGTTCTTTACTGGGACGATGGAGGGTACTGTATATGGAGCAAGCGGCTAGAGCGTGGCACGTTTGAGTTGCCGATGAGCACAGAATCACATCTAGAGATCGACACCAATCGTTTGATGTTAATGATTGATGGGATATCGCTTGATAGTGTGAGAAAAAGAAAGAGATTTGCGCTCAAAAATACAGATTAGTTAGTGCGTGAAATCGCGATATTTGCGGTATAATATGCATGTCTGCGACTGAAAATAATCTCCTAGAAATCAACACTCAGTACGCGGAAGCAATCAAAGTCATCGCTGATAAAGATACTCAGATCGAGGATCTGCGCAAAGAGAATCTCCGTCTCCAGCTCCTTGTGAACTCAATCAGGTTTGGCTCTAAGAGCGAGAAGGTCGCTCCTGCAGAGGACAGCGGTAAGCAGGGATCTCTATTCGCGGCTACAAAGCTACCTGAAGCCACTCGGCAACAAGCTCAAGAAGAGAAGAAGATTGAGGTTCCGGCTCATACACGTAAAGCAAGGAAGCGTCATGCTGATAAAGATGGTAACCCAACACTAGTGTCCCGCTAACTTTAGAACAATTTCAACTGGTTAGCTGAGCAACTGCTCTCTTCTGGGTCATCTACGTCACGAAACAGCTGAAAAATGGGAGTTTTTTCAAAAGTCGAGAGGCTCAAGGTCTGTAGAATAGTGTGGAGGCTCTGCTCGAGTTCAAGGCGCTTCTTAGCGATGGCGACCAGAACGTAAACTGGCACAGCGATCCAGATTTGAGTATGCACGGAGTACTCGGATGTACCGAAGAATGCCTTGATGCGAAGGTGCTGCTTAATCCACTTGAAGAAGCTCTCGATCTGCCAACGTGACTTGTAGAGATCGGCGATCGTTTCCGGAGCGAGCAAGAATTTGTTAGTCAGAAATACGAGCCGCTTGTTCGTTGTAGGATCTCGGAAGGCGATTCGGCGAAGCTTTTCCGGATAATCGTCGCACGATGCAACCCCTGTAAGCGTTATGGTTTGATCGGCGATGATACCGGTGCTTCGGTTGACCTTGTGAGAGTATATGCGTCGGAACTGAGTGTTTTTCTTGGCACGTGTAACAAAGAACGCCGCTGCCTGCGTGATTCGATAGAGCCGCGCATAGTCAAGGTACGCACGATCCATGATATAGATGGCCCCTGCTTCGAAAACGATTTTATCAAGAATGTTCACATCGTGCATATTTCCCCGTGAAATTACGATTACAGAGGGGATATTACCTCGAAGGTCTATGAGAGTATGGAGCTTTACTGCTGCCTTAGTAGACCGAAAATTTGCCCACGGAAAGAGCGATAGACATAGGTCTATAGTTGTCGAATCGAGAGCGTATACTGCACGCTTTAGTCGCACCGAGAGAGGATCCTGCGAATAGAGAGTCCGTGCCTGCTCAATCAGTACCATTGCGAAGTCGCGATAGATCCTCCAGTCACGTCGATCGTTCGCGCGAGCAAGCGTGGTGCGTGCCACTGTTCCTCGGATGCCAAGATGGTAGAGCTTCTTACTCTTGGTTCGGAGGCACACCTCTATGTCGCGTAAGCTCTCCCTATACGTGAGCTGTGCGAATGCCATACAGAGAAATTGATCCCAGCATGTGAAATTTCTCACTCGGTGATCACCACCATATCGAGCTACACACTTGCGAAATTCGTACTCGGTTATAAACTCCATCAACTGCGCAAAAATCATTTTTCCAGCGTGCATGTCGCTTCTCCCCATAGGTAGTCAATAGGGTAAAGTATAAAACTTTTGCGGGAATGAAATGAAATCGTCAAAACGAAAACAGTCGTTTTTGGTAAATGATTCAGGTGGTTGGCTTAGGTGGTCGAGAAGTTAACGGGACACTAGTGGCTAGAAATATTATTTTTCTGGCTGGGCTGCGGCAGGTGAGTAAGTCAAAGTGATCTATCTAGTAATCTACAACTTCAGCCATGATTCAGCAGGCCTGGTTAAGCAGCTATTTAGATTGGTGTGGTGGGCATCAAGCGAGGCGTTGAAGACTTTAGGCACGACCCCCAAGTCTTTATGCAGATGGCTACCTAAAGAACCCTACTTAATAATTAAGACATCAACTGAGTTCCCGGCAGACGGAGCCCCTTGCCTTCAAGCTAAAAAATTATTTTTCCCCCTCCCCAATACACCCATTCTCCCGTCTAGTACCCCAAATAACCCACCTAGTATCCCAAAAATTCTCCAAATAGCTGGTTTCCTTAGGAGGTTGAAAAAGAACTGGGACGGCCTAAAGAATAATGCGCTTGCTTGACTAAGGATCGGCCGCTCGATACCTTGATGAGGAGCTATTCAGTTGCGAGGGGGTTCCACGAAATCCGTTTTGGTTTTTCGGAAACTTATTTAGAGGAATTTATGAGCGATAGATTTGGTAAACAACCGGGCAAACTTGGTAGCAACGCCGAACGGGTCAAACCTCTACAGGTATTAGCGGAGTTAGAGGGGGACGGTGGACGCTTGATCGTGATCCCTTTACATGATGGCAAAGTCGCTCTTAAAGACGGGCGAGATTTTAGCGTAATCGAATTAAGTGGTGTTAAGACGACGCTTCCGGGAATACTAGACGTGAGGCCTCTTTCTAGTGATGGAAAGTTGGTTTGGCTTGACAGTCAAGGATGTCTAGTAAGCGGACGATTTGAAGAAGCTAGCAGGTCGCTTTTAGCGGATTCGTCCATGCATCTAAAAGAGCTATATTCTGAGGCCTCAGTGGCTGATGCTATTGCGCGTACAGAAAAGTTTTGCAATCTGAGGGCGGTATTTGAAGGAGGGAATGTCCGACACTCCGTTGAAATTTTGAGCAGAGTGGTAGGTAATCATCATTAAGCTACCTTTCTTAATTCGTCAAGCTGTCTGCCTGAGCACATTGCTTTTAGCTTACGAATAAATATTGGTA
>JBIKWQ010000020.1:0-46095 GCA_044356215.1 Bdellovibrionota bacterium
ATGGGAAAAAATCCTCAATGTATCACAGGGGATACACTTGCGGTTTTTTCCCATCTCGAAAATCGAATATCAACTCAACCTCCACTTTCTCGCTACGGGAAGGTTTTGCCGGCCTTCCTTAGGGAAGAGCGGAGAGTTCTGAAGACCTCGTCTCCCTACCAAAATCTGCCACTATAAATCCCCCCTTCTCCGCAGCACCACCCGCAGCACCAACTCAGCGAGAAACAAGACAAGCGCCCAGACTAAAAAGTTATGCGTGTGATAGCGCCTCTCTGTCTCCCCTTTAATGAATGGTTTTAGTTGATCTCGGGTTGGATTAACCCGCCCGCCACTAACTCTAGCTATCTCTGACAACAACGAGAGATTTGGCTCTCTGTGCGGACGTTCGCCAAACTGAGAGCCATCTAGATCCCACGCCACTTGAGGGAGCTCATCTCCGCTTTGATTCCCCTTCCCTCCCGCGGCTTCTACTCGCGCGGTCGCTCGGTATGTTCCAGCTCGCGCGTTTGATAGCCTCGCTCGGTAGTGTCCAGGTTTATCCGGAATAAAATCGACCCTCTCATTAATTCCATCGGGTCTAGTTACCTCGGCCGCAACTCGTCTCTGCCCTAAATCAGCGAAGACTGCCAGATCGATCACCGCGTCGCCCCCTTCAACCCAAGACCTCAAATCAAACTCAAGATTCGCCGGAGATTTATCGTTATCTCTCCGTCTAGCTGACTCAACTAGGTCGGAGAAGAACTCCTGCCCCCGCTCCCAACGGATCCAATTTGATGACCACCTGCCGTTAGCATCAGAGGTGAACGCTATTACCCGCCCCGCTCCTACATTCCAAGAAGCTAAAAGTGGATGGAGTCCCTCTTCGTCTCTTACCAGTAGCTCTGTCTGCGCGCTCTCGCGCTCTTTTGTCTCTGTGAATCCACGCAAAGTCGGAAACGAATCGATCTTAACGCTCACGAGAGGATCTGGCCCCGGGCGAACCACCATATCTGGGCTCTCACGCAAGGTGCGCTCCCCACTAGCGACCTTTACGTCAGATAGAAATACCTTAGGGAGATTCGCTGGATCGTTTGTCTGATAAAACGCGCCGCCACCCGCCTGCGCCATCTGTGCTAAGAATCCGTCATCAACCTCATTCCCGACCATTACAGTTGATACGGTAATACCAACAAAACGCATCTGCTTTATCAGATCAAAGTAGTACGGACCGGGATCAGGAAGCTTTCCATCAGTTAGAACTATTACGTGCTTCCTCCCCACCTGCGCCGAAGCCAATCCACGCCTAGCCTCATCGAGCGCCGGAAACAGATTCGTGCGACTCGTCGGAAAGAGTCTGCTGATCCGTGAAATAGCCGAGTCCCGCACCTGAGCTAGTTTAGATACCGGAAGCGCTATAAAAGGAACATCATCGAATCCGATGACACCGATTAGATCATCGTCTTTTAGATTTCTTACTACTTCAGCCGCCGCTGCTTTGGCGAACTCCAGACGATTATCTGTCGCCATACTCCTTGATTTATCAACTACTAGCTGAACACCTATAGTGAGTCTCTTTTTCTCAGGTTGTGGCGGAACTAATTTAACAGGCAATATCTCCTCAATCGGTGAATCGATATATCCACCCAGACCAAATGATGTATTACCTCCGATAACAAGCACTCCTCCTCCTTGCTTGGCGTATGATCTTAAACCATCGAGCACTGCTCCGGGGATCTTATTGGCGCTTATATTATTTAGAACAACTACCTTGTAATCGCTTAGTCTAATCGCTTGATCGGCGCCAATCGGGGCTACAATAGATCTTAATTGATAGGCGCTACTCTTTAATATCTCAGATAAGAAGCGATCATCATCTCCTGAACCCGACAAAAGTAGCACCTTGTCGCGCTTCTCACTCGAGAGCCAGATAGTCTTAGTAATAGAGTGGCTTCCCTCGTTATCACTCCAGGTAAGCTTTGCCTGAACTGAGTTGAGCCCCTCTAAGTTCGGATCGCTCTGCGCGGTTATAGATAGATCGCGGTTCGCTGGAACATCTATAAGCCTCTCAAAGACGGAAGATTCCCCGTGATGAATCGTTAGTTTGGCGGATGTAGCTAGTCTCTCCTGGTTAGTTATAGTCGCCCGGATCTCAACGCTGCGCTTTATTGGCGCAAAGCGTGGGCTTGAAAGCTGCGAGATATTAAGACTTGTTTCACTATCTTCGCCGCGCGCGGTAAGGGGAAAGATAACGCGATTAGGCGCGCCCTTTGTAGCTTCAACCGCCGTACCGGCAGTCTCATAGCCATCGCTTAAAAGAAGTGCTAGTGGGGCAACACCCACACCTCTTCCTGAGATAGCCGATCCGATATTACTAACTCCAGTGTCTAGCCTCTGCCACGAGGCCCGCACATCACGGTACGATTCAGAGCCACTCAATCTAAATGATATAGGCGCCGCTCTTCCACCAAAGGGCGCGATATTAAGTGGTAAAGAGAGCTCGGCAGCAAGATCCCTGGCATCTCTTAAAAGAGCGTCTCCCTGCTCCTCTGTAACGCTTGCTGAGATATCTACAAGTGCGGTTAAAGCTTCTAATGGACGCTCTTCCGATGTATAGGGCCGACCTAAAGCCAGGGCGAGGAGGGCTATTATCCCTAGCCTAAAAAATAGCAAGAGAGCCGCTAACGCACCCCGGCCACTCCCGCGAGATCTAAAGAGCAAAATAAGCGATAGCGCCACCGCCACCAATATCGCCAAGTAAACGTTGGGGTTCTCCAGATTCACGCGCCCCTCCGTGAAACGAAACCCGCCAAAGCTCGCCGCGCTAAATCAATTAGAAGAACAGCTAACGCAAGAGAAGCTAGGAGATTATAGAAACGCTCAGCGCTCGATTTATTATCAACTACACTTGAACTCTGACGCTCTGATGAGGCGCCTCCTAGGATATCATCGCCGATGCGTATACTAGCGGCTCTATCAATTTGGGACTCCTGGTCCGAGATTGCGTTAAAAGCAAATATCTTCTCTAGAGCTTTATCATCAGAGAAGACAACAACCACTCCTGGCTGGGAAACTTCTAGCTTATCTACTCCAACTTTTCCAAGCTCTGTCTCATTTGGAGCTACTATCTTAGCCTGGAAGCTCTTCTGGTCTGATAACCCGACAGGATTAAATACACCTAGGCTAGTCCATCCAGATTGATTGGCGACCTCACCTGTAGAGTTTAAGATCCACTGTAGCGCGTTTAAAGTGATGATACTTAAAGTGGGATTCTTTAAGCCATCAAAGGGAAAGAGCTCAAAGCCAAGGATCACAAAGCTCTTACCGGCGTCAGTTCCCGCGCACGCTATCGGACCGCTAGCGGTAAAGATAAAAGGCTTTGAGCCTTGAGGACACTCAACTACTCGGGCTTTTTTAGGAGCGAGCAGCTCTGGACGCGCGTAGCGTAGAATCGGATGAGTCTCATCCCACCTAGTGATCTCGATACCTCCACTCGCGTTAGATATGAGATCCTGGCCCACATCACCTCCTAAGATCTTCGCCCCAGCGTCCGGATAGATAATTAAACTTGGGCGAACTATAACCTCTGGACTTGCACCCCTATGATAAATTACCCCACTTATTGAATCATCGGCCTGGCTCGCATCGCTTAATGATGAGACCGCGGCATAAGGAAGCGAGTCGATTCCAAGCGAAGCCGCTGAGAATTCACTAAACAAGCCGACACGTTTTGTCGGGGAACCACTTGAAGCGATCCAGGCTTCGTCATCTATACTTAATGAATCTCCCGCATCTGAATCGATCAGGACACGACAATAGCTCCAGTCACTTGAGATAGGCCCCAATGTCACAGCAGAGCTCTTGTCGCTTCCGCTTATTTTCGCTGCTACTGGGCCTAGATCGAAATTACTTCTTAAATCAGGTGAAAAACAGTCGGCTACGACCGACGCGTTAGTCACGCTTTCAGGTTGGCCGCCGACTCTTACCTCGATCTGAGAGTTATTTTCTTTATCATCTGACTCTCCAGATCTTTTTAAAGATACCCCTGAGATCCAGAGATTTCTTAAGCTATCTTGCTCAATAGGCAGAGATGTAACTCTTAGCCTATTACCACTTCGCTCCCCTTCGACGGTCCTATCGGTATAGAGCCAGATCTGATCGTAATCAGAGCTGGCGGCGAGCCCCATGACTAGCGGAGGCAAGAGATCTTCGTCGAACCCAGGCTTAACTTTATCTAATATCGCTTCACTATTCGATGAAGTAGTAGCTTTGTCTTTATCACTTACTTCCACGAGTGTCTTAGCGGCGCTAAAGATACTAAACTTAGTACCCGCTTCCGCGCCTGTTATATCTACTGCGGCGATCCTTCTGGCGGCTTCTAGCCTGGTCTCGCCAGGTGTGAACACAGCCGACATACTCTTAGAGTTGTCGATAACAACAGCGATTCGCTTACCTGCCGAGGATTGATAGATACCACTGGCTGCTAAGACTAAAGCTAGAGCCACCAGAAGCTCTAACCAGAACTGCAAAGGTGGCACGAATCGTCGTCTGCTTGGTGTAAAGTTAGGTAACTTTTTTAAGATAAAGAGGCTCGATGTTACCTTTGGCTGAGATATTCCTTTGGCTCTAAAGAGATAAACTAAACAGCCAATAGCTAACGGCAGCGCCACCAAGAACCCCGGCCACAGAGCGCCGAAACTTAAACCAAAGAGGGAGCTCATACAAATAGCCCCATATCGCCAACTGTTTCTATCGCGCGGTCCTCAACCGTTTCCCCTTGCTCAAGAATAGCTTGAGTATATGACACACGAGCACCAAGACAGTGTTCACGCACCTGCGCGTTGTGCCGTGTGATTAAATCGCTGTAGCGTCTACTGGTTGCCTGACTAATCTCTATCCCTTGAGTCGCTCCGGTTTCGCTATCTATTAAGACCGCGCCGGATTTTTCTCCTTCAAGCTCTAGCTCCGCGTGGGTTAGTAGCTGAACCGCGTGGATCTCCATATTTCTAGCGCGAAATGGTGCCAAGACCTCACTAACTATCTCTAACGGATAGAGGAAGTCGGAGATAAACACACAGATCCCGGGAAACTTTACGCGAGCGGCCGCGGATCTGGACTCTCTAGGGAGATCTAGCTCCGCAGAGTCATCACCGACAACCGCCTCACTTGCTTGATCAAGGAATTGATTTAGTGGCGCAAAGGCCTTTCCTCCCCAGTAGCGAGGGCTTACTGGCCCACCTAATACTGAGATCATCACCGGATCCTGCGTGGCTAGAGCTACGTAGGATGCAGCGCTAGCTATCGAGGCCGCGAGATCCCATTTAATTCTAAGAGCGGAATGAGTCAGGGATCTTGAACCATCAATTACGATATATACCGCGACATTCTCTTCCTCTAGGTATCTCTTGATATAGAGCTTATCGCTTCGGCTATAGAGGTTCCAATCGATCGATCGCGGATTATCCCCGATCTCGTACTGGCGGTACTCAGCGAATTCAACTCCGTGCCCCCGTCTCTGAGATCTGTGAGCCCCCTGCCGCATTCCATAGAATGAACGCTTCGCCCTTAAGGCGAATGAGTCGAGGAGTCGTAACGCTTGCGGAGATAATCGCATCAGAGAACCTTCGCTAGCTACTTAGCGTTTCTAACCTCCTCAAGGAGATCATCCGCGCTTACGCCATCAGCCTCCGCTTGAAACTGCAGAATTAAACGGTGTCGTAGCGTTGGCTTTAATGCCCCTCGGATATCATCGAATGAGATATTGATCCTACCGTCTAAAAGCGCGTTTACCTTAGCGGCTAACACGATTGATTGCGCTCCTCGGGGACCCGGGCCAAACCTCACATAACGCTTAACATCCTCAGTGGCGAATTCAGAGCTAGGAGTTAGCGCCGCTATTATTCGCACTAAGACATCCTGTAGAGGATCTGAAACAACAACGTGCCTGACGATAGCCTGCATCCGCGCTATCTCGGCGATCGCTATCTCTGGGGTAAAAACCGGTTGGATATCGTAACTACTCGTTCCAGTAGTTCTTGATAGGATCTCTTTTAACTCAGCGGATGATGGAGCGGGAACAAGGATCTTAACTAAGAATCGATCTAACTGCGCCTCAGGTAATGGGTACGTACCTTCTAGCTCGATCGGATTCTGCGTCGCTAGAACAAAAAACGGTTGTGGTAATTTATAAGTCTGATCAAGAACCGTAACCTGACGCTCCTCCATCGCCTCTAGTAGTGACGCCTGCGTCTTAGGTGTTGCCCGGTTTATCTCGTCGGCTAAAACTATATTCGCGAAGACCGGTCCCTGTTTAAAAACAAAGCGTCTAGCACCTCCAGGCTCCTCGGTTAAAACCTGAGTGCCTGTGACATCTGATGGCATCAGATCAGGGGTGAATTGAACCCGCTTAAAGGTTAATCCTAAAGCGCTCGCCAGAGACTTAACCAGGAGCGTTTTCCCAAGCCCTGGCGCGCCCTCAAGCAATACATGCCCACGGGCGAACACCGCGGCCAAGGTCGCCTTTAAGACATCCTCCATGCCAACGATGCTCTTACGCACCTCACTCTCTAGAGCCTGAAATGTAGCTTGAAAATCACTAATGCCCTGTTCAAGAGCTGCTGCGTCACGGATCGGTTTTGAGTTGCTGACCATAGATTTATAAGTGTAACACAAATAACATCACTCCGCGACCGACTCCCAAAGCATCTCAAAGAGCGCCTTATTCATCTGAACCACGCTCTTATTCTCAATTACTAAAGCCATAATCGGCTCAACTGTCTGAACCATAATTACTTTATGAGGTACTATCACCATATTACTAGCTAGCTCGTACTTTCTAGGGAGGATTTTAATCTGCTCATTATAGCGACTCTGTATCGGCTTATTGCTACGAGCGCTCGGCGAATCTTGCAGAATCAAACGTATTGAGAGGTCCATCTTAGCGCGCTCTTGCTTAAAGCGCTCGAAATACTTCGGATCCCGCGAGATCCACTTCTGCTGATCAGAGATTACTAAATAGAAGTCTTTTGGTTTTAACTCCTTTAAGAGCTGATCGTAAACGCGCTTGATTCCACTTAATCCCTTGTAGTGCCTGATAAACCCCTCGTCACTCTCTAACTTAAAATAAAGCGCTGAGAGTTCTGGCAAAACTCCTCGGAGAAGTCGCTTTCTGTTCTCAAGTACACTCTCAAGTTTCTCGGGATTCTCAGGAGCGAAGAGGCGCTTAAAACCCTTGGTTTGAGTGTGAACCAGTCCGCGCTCCCGTAAGCTCTCTAAAGCGGCGTAAACCGTTGTGCGTTTTATACCTGAGGCTTTTGATAGATAGAGCGCTGTCGTTGGGCCGCTCTTTAAGGCGGCTAAGTAGATCGTCGCCTCATTATCACTTAAGCCTATCTCAGAGAGGATCTTTTTGGTTTTTTCGTCTGACATGTGAATTGGCGGTCGCGCTTAATTTTGTGTGTCCGATAAGGTACCTTAGATTGTAGCGATGAAAGACATAGAAGGCCAAGAACTAACGATCTTAAGGCGCTAAAAATCGTTAGCGCCAATTAGATCTGTCGCGGCAAGCGCCGACAGTTTTAGCATGTACTATCAATGCTTTAACCTGTTTTTTTACGGTATTGTCGACAAAATAGACAAGGATCCGTGTTGTCTGTAGCTTCAAGTTAACATCGACTGATTAGGCCGCGTTTGTATAGGGAGTTTATGGATACCAATCAACTAAAACAGAGATACGTAAATGGGGTCTATGAGACTAAATCGCTACTGATTCATCAGGAACCCTTTGAGCTAAAATCTGGTGGCAGAAGCCACATATACCTAAACCACAATAACTTCTTAACGCGCGGTGAGTATCTAAAAGTTGTCGCCGAGCTTTATCTCGCGTCGATTCCGCAAACGCCAAACAGATACAAGCTGGGGGTAGTCGACTCGATTATGAGTCCTATAATAGTTGGCGCGATGAGCGCGCAAGCTGGATTGGACGTGGTTGTTATCAAAGCGCGCAAGCAAACTCACGGGGTAAAGGATGATGTCTTTGGCGACGCGAGCGGCGAGATAATTCTTATTGATGACATGACCTCAACCGGATCGACGATTAGCGACGCGGCCAAAAAAATTAGAGCGCATGGAGGTGTTGTTAAAGGTGCTATCGTCAGCGCTTCGAGAAACCAAAAAGCTAGGGAGAACTTGCTCAAAGAAGAGATTGAGTTAACGTCAATATTTACCTTTGATCAGATAATCGAGCTCCTTAATCCACGTCTGGGTTCAAGGGAGCTGGATCTAATACAAGCTGACAGGAAACTAAGGAGCTAGATCTATGCGAGTAGCGATCATCGGAACCGGAGATGTCGGCTGGGCCTTAGCCGCTAAATTGGCTCAAAGCACCAATATCCAAGAAGTATCGGTTGTCGGACGATCGCCAGCGCGCGTAAGCGCTCTGATTATGGATATATGCAGCGCTTATCCAGCTGCTTTCGACAAAGTTCGCGCGGCCACACCGGAGCGACTTATCGAGTCAGATATTGTTATCTTAACCTCTGGCGAACGAATGAAACCAGGGCAGAGCGCCAAGGATGTCTGGTCCTCAAACGCGCTAATTACCAAAGAGATCCTCTCGGCAAGCCGGCTAAAGAGCTCCGCTATATTGATTACCCTAGCCACTCCGGTCGATGACATAACTATTCTAGCGCAGTTTCTGACGGGACTGCCGACCAATCAGGTATTTGGCTTCGGCGGAGACCTCGATCGCAACCGACTTGAGTATACCCTAAGGGATCGAAAGATCGATCACTCACACATTGAGCTAGTCGGAGAACACGGGGGTAACGCTATCCCTGTGTACCGCGGTGAAGAGAGTTACGAAGAAGTGGCGCGCGACGTGAGAAGTTTCTTGAAGAAAGTTACCGCTCAAGCTGGAGAGACGAGAAACCTATCGACAGCTATCCTACTAGCGTCGCTAGTAGATTCGATTATTACTAATTCCGGGCGCACCCACTATCTGTGTGGCTACCATAAAGAGTACGGAATCTATCTTACATGGGGATTTAAAGTAGGCTCTCAAGGAATTAGCGAGCCAAATGAGATAAAGCTCTATGATAAAGCGAGAATAGATCTGGAGGCGCTGGTGGAGCGGCGCAGGAAGGTTAGTGAGGGGATAAGAGAGGATGTTGAGTTAACTGAGCTTCGGCGCCTGGTTTAAGGGGGTAGTGAAAGTGGGCCAGGTATTTATGGGAAAAGGTGTGGAGTTCGGAAAACTACACGAGACGCTGGCTCCTACAAACCTCCGCCACTCGCGCTCACAGCACTGCACGGGTGTACTGTGATGGCTATAAACACTCGCTCCTTATCGCGTTCTCGGGTAGACGTCGCGGTGAGTGCCGCTCATGCGACGCTAAGCGTGCTGTAAAATTTGCGGAACACATCCACAGCTAAGTGATCTAAGAGGTCCCCCATCGGTCCCGCTCCCTCTGACTAGCACGTGCTACCAGGTGTATAGCAGGCGTCAGATACTTGCAAAAATGTGATGGATTTTCCTAGCAATTGACCTGACGTAGTTTCATGCTTTGTAAGGGCTAAGCAGGCAAAGATATCACCGCACGCTGGCTCTCAACGCCACAAAGAGCCCTGGTACCAGGCTAGCAAGCGAAGAATACACCAACAAATCAGAGTTCCCGCTGACTGTTGCATAGATCGAGATCGGAAAGGCTATCCCGAGTGACAACACTATCGCCCATACCAGAGCTGTAGGTGATATAGAGCTTGAATACAGCGCCGTGATCGTTGGCAGGTAAAGCGCCGCGGTGATAACTCCAGTAATCATGAACGTCCAAAGCATACTCGGCTCACAAAGAGCTATCGCTGTTCCGATGATCGTGAGAGCGATCATCGCCTTACGGGCGACTCGACATACATCCTCACTACTAGCACTCTGAGAGATGTAGCGTTGATAGATATCGATACTTGCTAGTGAGCTTACCGCACACATAGCCGAGTCGAGGGTTGAGCAGAGTGCGGCGAGTGCCATCATAGCAAATGCATATAGAGCGACCTTGGGGAGGACGTGGGAAATAACCAGGGGACCGACCATCTCTGGATTGCTGACTGAAATTCCTCCTTCCTGTGCTAGCGAAACACCGAAGAAACCGAGTAGTGATAAGGTTATCGGTATCAGCCCGAATAACAATCCGCCATACACAAAGGTCTTAGATACATCACGCTCACGCACAGCCATCGCCCGTTGGATAAACATCTGGTCGACCAATGGTCCTGTAATGAGCGTGATAGTCATCGGTATTCCCATCGAGAACGCCACCGCTGGATTAAAGAGGTCGCCGTGAAGACCATCGATACCTGACAGTCCACGTAGCAGTCGTCCAGGGGCATCATCAATACTAAGAGCAACCCAAGGCACTAAAACAAGCGCGAGGCCCAAAACCATAAACATCTGAATTACATCAGTATAGATCGATGCCTTTAATCCACTTATCAGAGAGTAAGAGAGCGCTATGAGGGAAACTAGCGTGATCGCTACATGCACCTGAAGTCCGGTAAGCTCGTGCAGTAACGCACCTCCTGCGTAGGCGTTAGCCACGATAGCGCCGACCATATTCAATCCGTATCCTAGAAGAAATGTGCGATGAACCGCTCCGTGTGCAGGGAAGCGATTTGCGATGTATTCAGGCACAGTATATCCCATCGGTGATAATTTTCTTAGCCTCTTCGCAAGCGGCGCAAAGACGAAGAAGCACACGATATTGGGCACTGTAAACCAGAAGATTCCAGGCACCCCCAGGGTGAACGCTTGCTGCGAGCAGACAAAAATGGCAGGTGCCCACACCCAGCTCACGGCGATGCTACAGGCGGCTTGCCACACAGGCACACTTCGATCAGCAACCAAAAAACCCTCTAGCGACCGCTCTGTGCGGGTCTTTAGAGCGACTATCAGCAGCATGCTAACCGCGAAAATAGCGGCGATACCTAACCCCTCTGCGATTGTTAAAAGCTTCATAGTGTTTGCAGCATACAAGACCACGCTGGGCTGAGTAAGTCCAGATCGAACACAGCTGTCACAGCCAGAGTTTTACCGGCCCTGCCTAGCTCAGCTTACTCTTGCGACCTGACCCTTTTTGCAGCGACTCGTGAGACGGGCAGAAGTCCCACATGAAATTAAACCAGGTGCGAAAGGACTCGGCGATTGCAGGATTTACAATAACGGTAAAGAGCGCATCGGCGTCAACGCCGCCCAGGTATAGGGTTGAGCAGATGTAGACCCGGTCGCCGAAGAAATCAACCGATGCAGGCGCCGAATAGTCTCTCGGCAGAATTTTGTAGTTAGGGCCTACCTTTTTAAGTATCGGATGCGACTTCTCTGCAACCTCGTAATCAAAAAGATGCTTGTAGCGGATCCCCTTACGCTTAGCCTCCTCCAGAAAATGCGGGAAAAAGTTCATGACTCGCCGATCCATCCAGGCGCCCTTTCCCCCAATACAGTAAAAGGGCTCGCCTACTTGGACTATGTCGCGCATGTAATTCCTCCAACCCTCCAATCCGTGATAGATCATCACCGATCCCTTATCGATCGGCGTACCGCGATAAAGAGTGCTTAAGCGGGGCATGATGCTCTCCAAGCTCGTTTGCTTGTCGCGAAGGATTTCAGTGAGCTTCTGAGGCTCTACTGCCCGATAGCGGGAGTCACGCGAGCTGAGGATCTCAAAGATGAGCCCCTTATCGAGCAACCGCCCGATACAGTCGTAAGCATTGCGCCGATTAACCCCCGATCTCGTGGCGATCTCGGCAACGCCAAGCTCTCCGTACTTTAGTAGAGCGAGGTATATCTCGCTCTCATTCTTGGATAATCCGATCGATTGCAAAACTTGCTCTAGCATGAATCCCCCCGCCTAGCGTGCGTAGCGCTTAAAGGCCAAATGCGGCGCTATGAACCACCATGTGGTGGTATTTGCCACTCAATTATGAACACTTATGCTAGGAAAGTCTAGTCGGAGGGCTTACTAACGATGAAGAGTCACACGCCTGATACACATACCGCGGCAGCATCTGCACCGCAAACGATCTTTAGCTGTCACAGATCAAAGATCCGCGCCGCGAGAAACCTGGGGCGCTGGCAGAAGATGCACAACAGTGACGCCAGGGGCATTGATGTGCTCTACGATGACTCCGGCGCTAAACCCTTTGGCTTGGGTCTGATCGAATTCCCGCCATGTGGGGAGGTCCAACTGCATGTGCACGAAGGCTCGCATATACTCGTCTGTCTCGCCGGAGATGGAGTTCTCAAAGTTCAGGTTGAGGGACCTGATAGCCCAAAGAGGTTGGCTAGTCACACGATCTCCGTCGGCCAGTGCTACAACATACCCTCACTGGTCCCCCATTCAGTGCACGCAAGCGAACACGGCATGTTACTGCTAGTGGCGGGTAACGATTATCGAATGGCAGCTAACCACGACAGACTGGAGCTCGTTCATGAGTAAAAGTTTCATTCATACAGGAGCATACTACCCGCTCCTAATCCAAGAGCATGGCGGGCTACAGGTGGTGCGTGGTGACCTCTACCCTGGAGGGATCAAGTGTCGTGTGTTGACTGAGCTCCTCTCAGAGACTGTAGCTGAAGATGAGGTAGTATACGCGGGATGCTACTACGGCCACTCTGCATTTGCTCTCGGCATCGCTGCTCTGCTTACAGGTAAGCGCGTTAAGCTCTTTATGCCTAGTCCGCATAAGGATACATACACCTTCTCGCTACTGCGCACGCTACAGAATATCGACTGCGAGATAGTCGATAAAGATCATCAGGATCAGGTACACGCTGTCGCAAGCGATTACGCACGCAGGACACAGGCTCACCTGCTTCCGATTGGGCTCGACTCAGAGGAATTCAGGCGAATATACATAGCTGTCATGCGTAATGAACTGCGCATTCTGCCATCCGAAGTGTGGACAGTTGCAGGCTCTGGAGTAACTGCTCGTTGCCTGCAACAAGCGTGGCCCACCGCGAAAGTGAACGTTGTCGATCTGGCAGTACGAAGCTCACCTGCTTTCGGCACTCCAGCCGCCATCTGGAAAATTCCGGAGAAGCTAGTCGAACCTGCACGGCTTCCTCCGCCCTGGCCGTGCTCCTCACACTACGACGCAAAGATGTGGCAAATAGTAAAAACAAATGCATCACCGGGGGCACTTATTTGGAACATCGCATGACATGAGTTCTGCAGAGTCAGCCAGCAAGGGATAAGAGAGGATGTTGAGTTAACTGAGCTTCGTCGCCTGGTTTAAGGGGGTAGGGAAAGTGGGCCAGGTATGATGGTCAAGATCTACTGACGTCTAGCCATTGCGCCAAGCGCGATATGATCCGCGTCATACTAGACGGCCCTTTATCTAGTCGCCTAATTAGGGAGATGGTATGCTCCACGATCCCGAGTAGAAACAGAGTAACTAATCAGCATATTCTGCCGCAATCACGTTAGTCCCTATTAAGGGGCGGCTTTGCGGAGCAAAAATAAAATCATTCGCGACATGGAAGCACTTACAGATTTCCCAAAAGTATACTGTCCCTTTATCAGGCGCAGATACCAAGTAATCAATGGCTTTAAGGAGCATGGTAGCAAACTGAAGCTGCGCGAGCCTGTGGTATATCTTGTCACCAACGAAATTAATCCAGGATATGAGTGGGTGTTTACGGAAAAAGAGGTACGCGCTGTTGAGAAGCTCGACGGAACGAACGTTAAGCTCAAGAACGAGAACGGACGCCTGGTCTCTTTGATGAATCGCAAGAACATCGTCGACCCTCTGCAGATCATGAAGGGCAAGACATTTATCATTGAAGGTGTTTTTCACGCTATTCAGAAGGGCTACGTCAAGGAGAGCGGAGAACAGGCTGGCGAGTGTATCGGGCCGAAGTTACAGTCGAATCCGTACAACATATCGTACCACACATGGTATCCGTTTGAGCTAGCGTACGAGAACCTCTTTTATAAGTCGTTTTACGAGCATGAGCGGACATTCGAAAACTGGAGCAATTGGTTTCAAAACTTTTTGCGATCACGTTTCTACATGAAGACTCACAAGTGCGGATTCGAAGAGGCGCCTTTCGCCGAAGGGGTGATATTTACAAGCATGTCACGCAAAGCAGCCGGGCAAACACATATGGCGAAGCTACGCCGAGATATGTTTAGGTGGTACTACGAGCCGTTGCTCGAGATCGGTGAGGAGTTGCCGCCTGTGGCGGATGAAGATATTGAGTCGTAGTAACTACTCCGCCAGCCAAGTAACTGTCTTCGGTTCGGTTTGGCGCGAGGAGCGAAGCTACATCTCGTTGAAATTTAGTTAGCGGCATAGATAATCGGCGACCTCCCAGGCCCGGCGATTGCCGTTCTTTCTAAGTGTTTGAGCTATCCACTCAATATCATCAATTCCGATCTTCAAATCGGGATCGTAAGACCAAAAACACAGGGTGCGGAAGCGCTTAAACGCACGTCGAGCTTCCCTAACCTTCAGCATCGCCTTTGATTGCTCAGGGGTAAGTATACGCCTACTTTGACGCCCACCCTTACGACCGATCTCGGCAAAGTAACTTCTAACCGCGGATGGAATCTCAGCGTTCGCACTTTTAGTCATATTTACCACCGCGCTTAAAAAGCTATCATAAGCAGCTTATGATATTTAAATATGAAAATCAAGTAATTACTTATCGGATCTTTTGGATCGTCCCAGTCATTATATCGCCAAACATGCTGCTTTATGATACGGTCCGACACCGCTATTACGCCGTTTAACCTGTGGCTAACTAAGATAACCATTCGACCCGCGTCTCGCTGTGTGGCGACTAGCGGTCAGCAAAGCAGGTTCACGGAAGCGGCAGCTTTTTTGGTAAACTCAACCAAATATTATGCGCCGTATTTTGCTTCGTGAACCGCTTCCGCTATCTGACGGACACGGAGGTCACTATGGTACTTGGTCTAACAACTTGGCGCGGGTATAACTACCGAACTTATAGAAAACGAAGCCACATCAGGGCCTTCAACAATGACCAGTTCTTCTAGCAAAGACTATCCACTTACCCCCGCATCTCCTGTGGTTGTCCGGGAGAACACCATCGAGCAGGATCTCATCGACACGCTCAAGGAGCTGAAATACGAATATCGCCCTGATATCACTAGTCGCTCTACGATGGAAAAAAACTTTCGTGAGCGTTTCGAGGCTCTCAATCGCGTTCGCCTTACCGATAGTGAATATGCCCGACTGCTTGAGGAGATCGTAACCGATGACGTGTTCACGGCATCCAAGAAGCTGCGTGAGATCAATTCTTTTATCCGAGACGATGGCACGCCGCTTAACTACACTCTCGTCAATCTCAAAGACTGGTGTAAAAACCACTTCGAGGTCGTCAACCAGCTTCGTATCAACACAAACGACAGCTACCACCGCTACGATGTGCTCATTCTCATTAACGGTATCCCTTGTGTGCAGATAGAGCTAAAAACCCTGGGTATTAGCCCGCGTCGGGCCATGGAACAGATCGTCAACTATAAGAACGACCCCGGCAATGGCTATTCCAAGACGCTACTCTGCTTCCTTCAGCTGTTTATCGTCAGTAATCGAGACCGCACCTACTACTTCGCCAATAACAATACGCGCCACTTTACCTTTAATGCTGACGAGCGCTTCCTGCCTGTCTACGAATTTGCGGATGAGGCTAACAAGAAGGTTACGCACCTCGATGACTTCGCAGATCGCTTTCTCCTGAAGTGCGCGCTGGCGAAAACTATTAGCCGCTACATGGTGCTTATCCAAAGTGAGCAGAAGCTGATGATTATGCGGCCTTACCAGATCTATGCGGTGCAGCAGATCATGAAATGCATTGAAGATGATGCAGGTAACGGCTACATCTGGCACACTACCGGTAGCGGTAAGACGCTTACCTCGTTTAAGGCTTCGACGCTACTTAAGCTAAACGACCGGATTCATAAATGCCTCTTCGTCGTGGACCGTAAAGACCTCGATCGCCAGACGCGTGAAGAATTTAACCGCTTTCAAGAAGGGTGTGTGGAGAAAAATACCAACACCGCTGCCCTGGTTAACCGCCTGCTATCCGAAGACTACGCTGACAAAGTAATCGTCACCACTATTCAGAAGCTCGGCCTCGCACTCGATGAAGATAGCAAACGCAACAAGCAGCGGAAGAGAAATGATCAGCCAACTTTCAAGGAGCTGCTTGAGCCGCTAAGCGATAAACGTATCGTCTTTATCTTCGATGAATGCCACCGATCGCAGTTTGGCGAGAATCACAAAGCAATTAAAGATTTCTTCCCCCGCGCTCAGCTCTTTGGCTTTACCGGCACACCTATATTTGAGCAGAACGCGAGCCTCCAGAAGATTGAAGACACGACTGCCTCTATGCGCACCACGCTGGATCTTTTTCAAAAGGAGCTCCACGCCTACACCATTACTCACGCAATAGAGGACAAAAACGTCCTGCGCTTCCATGTCGACTACTTTAAACCCAAGGAAGAGCCTGGAAAGAAGGCACCAAAACCCGGTGAAGCGATCGCCAAAAAGGCAGTTATTGAAGCCATCCTTGCGAAGCACGACGCCGCCACCGCTGGACGCCGCTTCAATGCAATCCTCGCCACGGCGTCTATCAATGACGCCATCGAATATTATGGCCTATTCCAAACGCTACAGGCAGCGCAGCAAGCAACCGATCCCGAGTTCCGGCCGCTCAACATCGCCTGCGTATTTTCTCCACCTGCCGAGGGCAATAAAGACGTGCAACAGATTCAGGAAGATCTGCAACAAGAAAAAGCGGATAACGAAATAGACCCTGAAGGGAAGAAAGCTGCACTCAAAAGTATTCTTGTTGATTACAACACCCGCTACGGCACCAACCACACGCTCAGTGAGTTTGACCTCTACTATCAAGACATTCAAAAGCGCATTAAAGACCACCAGTGGCCCAATGAAGATTTCCCGCACACGCAAAAGATAGATATTGTTATTGTGGTGGATATGCTGCTCACCGGTTTTGATTCCAAATACCTGAACACTCTTTACGTGGATAAAAACCTGCGCTATCACGGCCTGATTCAGGCCTTCTCCCGCACCAACCGCGTGATCAATGGCACTAAACCCTACGGCAATATCCTCGACTTCCGCCAGCAGCAAGATGAGGTGGATGCTGCTATCGCGCTCTTTTCTGGCGAGAAGACCGGCGAGCATGCGCGAGAGATCTGGCTGGTGGAAAAAGCCCCCGTGGTCATCAAAAAGCTTGCGGCTGCCGTGCAGCAGCTTGATAGCTTTATGAAGTCACAGGGTCTAGAAACTTCTCCTGATGCAGTAGCAAACCTCAAGGGTGATGCCGCACGCGCTTGCTTTATTGAGCGCTTTAAGGAGGTGCAGAGACTTAAGACTCAGCTTGAGCAGTACACTGACCTGACTGATGATAATAAAGTTGTCATTGAGCAGGTGTTGCCCAATGATCAGCACCGAGGATTTAAAGGTGCGTATCTTGAGACTGCCCAGCGGTTGAGAGATCAGCAGAGCAAGGCGCGGGGTGATGATGGTGGAAGTGACCCGCAAGGTTCGGAAGTTGCTACCCAGCTCGATTTCGAGTTTGTACTTTTTGCCTCAACTGTAATTGACTACGACTACATCATGGGCCTGATTGCTAAGTACTCTAAAGAGACTCCAGGCAAGTCGAAGATGACGCGCGAGCAGCTTATTGGTTTAATCAGCTCTGATGCCAAGCTTATGGATGAGCGCGAAGAGATTGCCGCTTACATCTCGACGCTCAAGGCTGGTGAAGGGCTAAGTGAGAAAGCGATTCGGGACGGGTATACGCGCTTTAAGGCTGAGAAGGGCGCAGCTGAAATTGCAGAGATCGCACATAGGCACGGGCTTGCTGCTGGTGTGCTTCAGAAATTCGTTGATGGTATTTTAAGTCGGAGAATCTTTGATGGGGAGAAGCTTGGTGAGATGTTTGCGCCATTGGATCTTGGGTGGAAGGCGCGGACACAGGCTGAGCTTGGGCTGATGGGGGAGTTGGTGCCGCTGCTTATTAAAAGAGCGGGAGGGCGTGAGATCTCGGGGCTTAGTGCTTATGGGTGGTAAGAAAAATGGCAAAGTGGAAGGGCAGGACACCCCAAGCGGAAGGGCCCCTTCACTGAGATTTCCGGATTTTCGGGGAGGAGAGATGTGGTATTCAAAAAAAGTCGACGATTTAGTCGATACGATTGCCCCACCCAGAAAGCTAGCAACCTCGGCATATTCTCATGAGGGAACATTCCCAATTATCGATCAATCGCAATCTGATATTTGTGGCTGGACAAATGATAATGAAGCTCTCATTCGTGAAGATGCCCCGCTAATAGTTTTTGGAGACCACACGTGTATTCTTAAACTGATAGATCGCCATTTCGCCCAAGGAGCTGACGGAATTAAGATTCTCAAAGCTCGGGGCATAATTGAAGTGCAGTATCTATATCAATTTCTCACCTATCGGCCTGTCATAACGGAAGAATATAAAAGACATTTCTCTATCTTGAAGGAGAAAATTGTATTCTTTCCAAGGCTAGGGTCGGGGGAACAACAAAAAATCGCCAACTGCCTAACATCAGTAGACGAATTAATCGCGGCGCAGGCGAAAAAAGTGGACGCGCTCAAGACCCATAAAAAAGCGCTCATGCAGCAGCTCTTCCCCCGCGAAGGCGAAACCCAACCTCGGCTGCGGTTTCCGGAGTTTCGGGATGGTGGGGAGTGGAAGGAGAGGAAATTGAAAAACATCGGCAGAGTTATTCGAGGGGCCAGTCCTCGCCCCAAAGGTGATCCACGATATTACGGCGGCTATGTTCCAAGGCTAATGGTTCAGGATGTTACAAGAGATGGAAAATGGGTTACGCCACGTATTGACTCATTGACGGACGAAGGTGCAAGAATGAGCAGACCTTGCCCAGCAGGAACGCTGACAATCGTATGTTCTGGTAGTGTAGGTGTTGTGTCGTTCCTTGCTGTAGATGCTTGCATACATGACGGGTTTCTTGCCCTTGTAGATATTGATGAGTCAATAGCCACAAAGGATTTTCTCTTTCATACTCTAAGCACTCTACGAGAACAGTTTGAGAAAGGCGCTACTCACGGCGGCGTGTTTACGAACCTAACAACCTCGGGTATTGAGCAGTTTGAAATCAAATGTCCCGATACGGCGGAACAACACCGCATCGCCTCTTGCCTCAGCACCCTCGACACTCAAATCACCTCCGAAACCCAAAAACTAGAAACCCTAAAACTCCACAAACGCGGCCTCATGCAACAGCTTTTCCCCTCACCCGAGGAGACCGTAATATGAGTAGTAAGCCGAAAGTTATCCCCTACACCAACCTCAGAAGTCTCGCGAAAAAGCTCCGCTCTGACCACTCTGGAGATGATCTGATTCTCATTTATGCCTACAACCGCACCGGCAAGACGCGCCTCTGCATGGAATTCAAGGAGATAGGCAAACGCACGACTAAAAGTAATCCGCAGGGCATCCCTGACACCCTTTACTTCAACGCCTTCACTGAAGACCTCTTTACTTGGGAAAATGATCTTGAGAACGACACTACTCGTGGTCTTAAAATAAACCAACAATCCCGCTTTTTTGATGGATTTAAAAACGAGCCTCTTGAGCCAACCATTGATGAATACCTGAAGCGCTACGCAGATTTTGACTTCGATATCACTTTCCAACAAGTGCAACAGGGCAAAGACTCTTTCTCTAGACCTGTCTTTGTTACTTTCCGCAAAGGTGATGCAACCCAGATTAAGATATCGCGTGGGGAGCAAAACATCTTTATCTGGTGTATCTTCATGGCCATTTGTGAGCAGGTTCTCAAATTTAGCGACACGCATCCTACTGTGAAATACTGCTACATCGACGACCCCATCTCTTCCCTAGACGACAACAACGCCATCGCTGTCGCCTGTGACCTGGCCCACCTGCTACGCCGAGCCGCAAGCCGAAAAGACGCCAATGGCTATCCAGCCCCAGTTAAGGTGGTATTCTCATCGCACCACGCGCTGTTCTTTAACGTGATGTGCAATGAGCTCGGTAGGGCCAAAGAAGGCGAACCGAAGGTGAAGCATAAGCGCTACTTTCTCCATCGTCCAAACGGCGAGCAGTCGTATACGCTCCGCCACACCGAGGACACCCCATTTTTTCACCACGTTGCCACGCTTGCGGAACTCAATCGCGCGGCTTATTCAAAAGATGGAAAGCTCTATACCTTCCACTTTAATGCCTTGCGCAGCATTATGGAGAAGACTGCTTCTTTCTTTGGACACCCAGATATCACTTTCTGCCTAAATGAAGTGGCAAACGAAGATGATCGTGCGCTTTATAATCGAGCATTGCAGCTCCTAAGCCATGGCAAATACTCAATCCATGAACCCACTGAGATGGGGGAGGATAATAAGAATTTGTTTCGCCGCATTCTGAGCGAATTCGTCACAAGGTTTAAATTTGCCCTCCCCGATATTACCGATAGCTCACCAGAGGAAGTAGCAGTATGAACCTTACCAAGCGAAAGGAATTAATAAACTTAATGCGGTTAATTGCTACCTGCCCGCTGCAAGTGCACCTGACAAAAATCTAGAAAAAAAAGACCATCTCGGAAACTTCTCCTTCTTCTCACCGAATTATAATTATGAACAAAGATCTAATCACCCAAATGCAGACCCAATTCAACCAACTGGCAAACCCTCACCCCGAGGACCCTGCGGTGGAATTCTGGTTCGCGCGTGAGTTGCAAGAGCCCCTCGGCTACGCACGTTGGGAAAACTTCCTAACCGCTATCGAGCGCGCAATAGAGTCTTGTAAATCAACTGGTTACGACCCTGACGACCATTTTCGTGGCGTCACGAAAATGGTAGCGCTTGGAAGCGGTTCAGAGCGGGCGATTGAAGACTATATGCTTACCCGTTACGCCTGCTACCTCGTCGCTCAGAATGGCGACCCGCGCAAAGAACCCATCGCTTTTGCTCAAAGCTACTTTGCTGTTCAGACAAGAAAGCAAGAGCTCATTGAGTCGCGAATGAAGCTCATCGGCAGGTTGGAGGCTCGCGAAAAGCTGCGAGCGTCTGAAAAAGCGCTCTCAGATAACATCTTTGAGCGTGGTGTCGATGAGGTAGGTTTCGGTCGCATTCGCTCAAAAGGCGATGCCGCGCTCTTTGGCGGTAACTCCACCCAAGCCATGAAGGAGAAATTCGGTATCACTCAGACTCGACCGCTTGCCGATTTTCTCCCTACCTTGACGATTGCAGCAAAGAATCTAGCTACTGAAATGACTAATCACAATGTTCAACAAGCGGATCTGCATGGCGAACCCTCGATTACTCGGGAGCATGTTAAAAACAACAGCAGTGTGCGCCAGATGTTGGAGCAACGTGGTATTAAGCCAGAGGCACTGCCACCTGAAGATGACATTAAGAAATTAGAGCGTCGAGTAAAAGCCGACGAGAAAAAGATAGAAAAGCAGGCTGGACGGTTGCCAAAAGCCTAGAGTGAATCGTAGAAATGGAATTATCATGAACGACTCCAATCAAAAGCAGCTAGGCAACACTCTCTGGAAAATCGCCGACGATCTTAGGGGGGCTATGAATGCGGATGATTTTCGCGACTATATGCTCTCTTTTCTTTTCTTGCGGTACCTCTCCGACAATTACGAGACGGCTGCAAAAAAGGAGCTGGGAAAGGATTACCCGGACGCAAAAATTGCAAGCGGCAAAGTGCCCCTCGCACTATGGTACGCAAATAATCAGGATGACACAGTAGAGTTTGAGAAACAGATGCGCCGCAAAGTGCATTATGTCATTAAGCCAGAGCACCTTTGGAGCAGCATCGCCAACTTAGCTCGCACGCAAAGCGCGGAACTACTAAATACCCTCCAGTCCGGATTTAAGTACATCGAGGAGGAATCCTTTGAGAGCACCTTCCAGGGGCTTTTCTCAGAAATTAATCTCGGTTCTGATAAGTTGGGAAGGACCTACGCCGACCGTAACGCGAAGCTCTGCACGGTAATTCAGAAGATCGCAGAGGGATTGAGTGAGTTCTCAACTGATATCGACGCGCTGGGTGATGCATATGAATACCTGATCGGTCAGTTTGCCGCAGGGTCCGGCAAGAAAGCGGGTGAGTTTTACACGCCGCAACAAATATCAAACATACTCTCTGCTATCGTAACCTTGGATAGTCAGGAGCCAAAGACTGGCACCAAGAAACGACTTGAGAGCGTGCTGGACTTCGCTTGCGGCTCGGGATCTTTGCTGCTCAACGTGCGTCACCGCACGAACCAATCGGGGGGCACTATCGGCAAGATCTTCGGCCAAGAAAAAAACATCACCACCTACAACCTTGCCCGTATGAATATGCTGCTGCATGGGATGAAGAACACTGAGTTTGAGATCTTCCACGGTGACACGCTGCTTAACGACTGGGAGATCATGCGTGAACTGAACCCAGCCGAAAAGCCGCTGTTCGACGCTATCGTCGCAAATCCTCCCTTTAGCTACCGCTGGGACCCCAATGAGAATATGGGCGATGACGTGCGCTTTAAGAGCCACGGCCTCGCACCCAAATCTGCCGCCGACCTCGCTTTTTTACTGCATGGTCTCCATTTCCTTAAGGACGAAGGCGTCATGGCAATTATTTTACCACACGGAGTGCTTTTCCGTGGCGGAGCAGAGGAGCGCATTCGCACCAAACTTCTCAAGGACGGTCAAATCGATACCGTTATAGGACTTCCAGCAAATCTATTTTACTCGACCGGAATACCGGTATGTATCCTCGTGATTAAGAAGTGTAAGAAGGCTGATGACGTGCTCTTTATCAATGCCGCAGAGCACTTTGAAAAAGGGAAACGGCAAAACCTGCTTAGACCCGAGCACATCGCAAAGATTATCGACACTTATCAAAACCGAGCGGAAGAAACTCGCTACTCCCGCCGTGTAGAGATGGCGAAGATCGAGAAGAATGGATTCAACTTGAACATTTCGCGGTATATTAGCACGGCGGTTGCAGAAGAGGAGATAGATCTACATGCGATACACGACAAGCTAAAGGAGCTGGAAAGCACGATTCAAATGGCGACTGCGAAGCATAATGAGTTCTTAAAAGAACTAGGAATTCCTTTGTTGCCGACGGCCGGCAATGACTCCGATGATGTGTCCGAGTAGTGTGAAATTTTATGATGACCACTGAAGAATTCATTCTGAGATTGCTGCGTGTCCTAGCTTTATATGTAGCCGCTCTCGCGTGGCCTATCTGTATCTTCTTGGTCTTCCGGTTGTTCAAAGATCAAATTCGGGGCCTGCTATCCCAAATTAAGAATGTCAGTTGGCAGGGACTCGAAGCGAGCTTCGGGGATCGCGTAGTAAAACTAGAAAGCAAATTAAGCAAAGCTACTCGCGATAAAATAAATAGCAGCAATAAAAAGAGCGCACTGCCTCTGCTCAGCGATACCCAACGAGAAACAATTCAGCAGCTTGCGCTAACATCACCCAGGGCTGCAATCGTAGAGGCGTGGCTTTATGTAGAGGCTTCCGTTTTTGATCTACTTAAGCGAAAAGGGTTGCTCCCTGAGCAGCGCCGCGTGAGTCTCCGTGAGGGCTTTGCACTATTAGCAAAACACGAAGTTATAAGCCGCGAGTTACACGAGTTTGCAATTTCGGCTCAGCAATTAAGGAACGAAGCCGCTCATAGCTTAGACTTTAACTATGAGCCCTCAACAGTCGATGTATTCTTGAGCCTAATAAATTCTCTAAGTGAGATACTTTCAGCGGCAGACTAGTTGAGTGCTTTCCATTGTCGAGTACCAGTATCTTCTCACTCTGATTAACGGGGACTTGAGAGACAAAGGCTTTAAAGACCCGACTGCAACCCAGGACCTGTTCAATCGACTTTACACATATTCTTTTGGAAAAAAGGTCTTTTTTGCGATGTATTTTTTCTAAAATAGAACATTTGCCTTTCTATTCAAATAAAACTCAATGATTACAAGGTCTTGCCAATCTCAATTGATGGAGGTAGTCAACGGGCTGTCATTTCCCAAAAACGTGGTTCATCGAAGCATACAGAAAAGCATACTGAGAAGCATGCAGAGCAGATATCGCCAGCAATGCACCCGCAAGGCCGCGCTTAAAGTATCACCACGCAGCTTCGCCTCATTAAGAAATTACTTGAATGAGAGCGGAGAGAAATTTGGAGTCCTGATATCAGCAGCGCCGTTTTCGGAGCACAGAGAGGGGAATACTGGACTTGTTAATCTGCCGCTATATTTGTGCGAAGGGGAGACGATTCTGGGGTTGGTTTAGCCTGGAAATAAATTCAATCCTCCCCCTCTTTTCTCTCGCCGCTCTCTTTGTACAAAAAGGACTAGCCGAGGTTTTTATTTAAACAAAGAGGCCAGCGAGGACGGACAGAGGGGGATAATGTCTCACCCCTACCTCCCCAACACATCCCGATACTCAAGCGGAATAGGCTGCTCGCCGCGGTGTGGGGCGCTCTTGGGTTTTGCTAAAGAGAGATCTTCTAAACTTGTCTTAGGTAGCGCCGCGGATTCTCCGCTGTCGGGATCAGCTTTGTCATCACCTGTAAATCTTTGATCCAACTTCTCATCGGCAACTTCTATTCGCGCCTCTTTAAAGCCCTCTTTTCCACCTAAGCCTGGCCCCTCTGGAGCGTTCGGATCAAAACCTCCTTCGCGAGCTTTGGCGTTTCGATCTACCTCAGGAGACGCGGCTCCTGAGCTGTCAGCTTTCCCACCAGAGGATCTCTTATCGCTCTCTTGCTTACTCTCACCCTTATTTTTCTCCTCGGACTTTGATTCACCTGAACCTTCCTTTCCGGCGCCGGAAGAGTCCTGCTTGGCGCTCTGTTTCCCTTCCTGCTTGCCTTGATTGTCACCTGGATCCTTGCCTTGCTCTTTCCCCTGAGCCTTGCCTTGTTCTTTGCCTTGCTCCTTGCCCTGTTCCTTACCCTGTTCCTTACCCTGCGCGCCTGGCTTACCTTCTTTCGCGCCGGAATCTTTTTTCTCAGCGCCCTCGTTACTAGCACCTTGTCTATCTCCTTGAGAACCTGAGCCCGCGTTAGAGCCTGGTTTATCCTGTGCCTCGTTCTTAAGATCGCTCTCTGCTTTTTTAATCGCTTCCTGAAGTTTATCTAACCCGGAAGAACCCGCTCCACCAGATTTTCCAGATTTGTCGTCCGCGCCATTCTCGCCTGATTTTGATCCACTGTCTTGCGCGCCACTCTGACCAGTTTTTCCTTCCGCGCTCTGTCCCTCTTTATCACCCTTAGGCTCTCCTTGACCTTCTGACTCGTCTTGGCTCTTTTGCTGGCCTTCCCCCTGACCTTTACCCTGACCTTGTCCTTGCCCGTCTCCTTGTCCTTCTCCTTGTCCTTCTCCCTGTCCCTCTTTACCAGAGCCCTGGCCCTGACCGGCTCCCTGGCCCTCTCCTTGTCCATCCCCCTGCCCCTGGCCTTGGCTGTTTCCTTGCTCGCCCTGCTTCTCTTCGCTGCCGCTTTTGCCCTCTCCCTCTTTGGGTTGTCCGCTCTGCTCGCTCCCTTTAGGCTCTCCCTGTCGATCTCCTTGCGCTCCGCTTTCGTGGTCTTTATTTAATCCTTTATCCTGCTTTCCGCTTTGCGGCTGGCTTTTTTGATCTCCCTGTTGATCTCCTTGCGCGCCGCTCTCCTGATCTTTGGTTGAGCCTTTATCTTGGGGACTGTTCTGCTGCTCACCTTGCTGAGATTCTTTAGCTTCGCTCTCTTGCTTGTTCTGCTGCTGCTGGCTCGGTTTCTGCTCCTGCCTCTGCTCTTGTTTCTGCTCCTCTTGGCGAATACTACTATTCTCTTCTCTCTTGTAAGATCTCGCTTCTTGCTTATCTTTTTGCTCTGCTCCTCCGGCTTCCTTTTTCTTCGCGTGATCGATTGCCTGCTTTGTATCGCTTAACGCACCCAGTAGATCCTCCTTCGCTGCGATAGGATCACTTGCCTGCTCAACTAAATTAGCCAACGCCTCCTTCACATTTTCTGGAAGATTTGGATCTGACGCCTGAACCTCTTTTATCGTTTTAAGGAGCGCCTCAATCGGAGATACGGGCCTAAGAAAAATCGCTAGTACTAATAAAAGAAGAGAAGCTACTCCAATCAACGCGGCTCTCTTCTCTGTTTTTGAAAGACGATACGGAGCGATATCTTTTGCTTTTACCCCTTCAGGAACTACGGATAAAAGCTGCCTTCCAATTACTTCTCTACGCGCTTGATTATCATCAGATAAATCCGATTCAAGGCCTGCCCAAGAAGCCGCGCGATCTTTACCTTTACAAACCTCGTCAATTAGTTTTGCCGCATCTAAATCAGATAAACTTAAGCGAGGAATCCCGGGCTTTATCACCCACAATGCGCCACCTGCTAAAGAAACAACTAGCACTGAAGCTACCCAGGCGGGGTATCCAGATTTGACTACCACTAATAATAAAGCTAACGCCGCAACTGCGCTCCCCGCGAGCACGCAAGAAGCTTTGAGAGCGCTACGCCTCTGCTCAAGTCGAACTTCTCTTATTAGCTCACTAAGAGCCCTTCTCATTCCTAGATCCTAAACCACGCTGAAATACATTTACCGCCTCTATGTGACGTTGTAGATCCTCTGAGAAGATGTGACGCCCCTCTCCATTACCAACAAAGTAAAGGTATTTAGTTTCCGCAGGGTATAGTGCCGCTTTGATAGCTGCTATTCCTGGATTAGCGATCGGTCCAGGAGGTAATCCGCTTATCACATAGGTATTGTAAGGGGTCTCGGTCTGTAGATCCTTCTTTGTGATGTTTCCGTTAAAATCTTTAATGCCATAGATCACCGTTGGATCAGCTTGAAGACGCATGTTTATCTTTAAGCGATTGTGGAACACAGAGGATATAATTGGCTGCTCATCGAAGTTGCCCGATTCCTTCTCTATGATTGAGGCAAGGGTGAGAATCTGGTGTCGCGACATTCCAAGCTCACCGGCGCGCGCGTTCCACTCAGGTAACCACCGTCTCTTAAACTCATCATGCATAACTTTAATAACAAAACGCGCTTGAGTGTTGCGTTTAAAGTTATAGGTCTCTGGGAACAGGTATCCCTCAAACGAAGTTGCCTCGATCCCCGCCTCTTTTAAGAGAGCGCTATCCGACAACGCCCGATTAAACGAGACTCGGTCAACTATTCCCGAATCTTCAAAGGCTTTGGCTATATCGACTAACGTCATCCCCTCACGGATAGTGGCTTTGCGCGGAATAGTATCGCCACGAATCATCTTATCTAGGACCTCTTGAGGCGTCATTGACGCTCTAAGATCATACTCTCCCGCTTTTATCTGCGTATCTTTCTTCTGCATTCGCGCGAGGATCTTAAACGCGAAGCCACTTCGCACAACACCATCACGCTCAAGAAGATTGCAGATCTCCTTAAAACTCCTAGCTCTCTCGGTATCAAAAACGACACTCGCCACACTCTCCGGATCGCGAGGCTCCTTAAAGTAGTAGGTCATGGCGCTGTACACCCCAAGGGCGACAGCTAGCGGAACACAAAGATATAGAAGAAGGGTGATAAGTTTAGAAACTACGCGCACGAGAAACTCCAGTGATAGCACTCCAAAAGAGATTAGCACCTGAGGCTTAGGGGGCAAAGACGCTAAGCCGTCTTCAGATGCCCTATGGGCTATATCGGAAACGACTTACACAGCTCGCTCAAGATACCTCTCAAGTATCAAGCACGCCGCATACGCGTCCAACTCAGCGCGATCCGCACCCGCTGAGCGTAACCGTTCGCTTGCTTCATCAGATGAGAATGACTCATCTACATAGATTATCTCGATCGATGTTCGCTTACTTAGCCTGCGTGTAAAGCTCTCAACTATATCGCAAATGGTAGTGCGCTCGCCGTTTGGACCGAGGGGCAACCCGACAACTAAGACCTTTGCTTGGCGTGCCTCAATCTCTCGGAGCAGCTCCCGCTCAGCGCGCCCTTGGGCCTTGGGCCACACGGCCAATGGAAAGGGGATCTTTACGCTGGAGTCGCTCCAGGCGACCCCCACTCTCACAGTACCAACGTCTATCCCTAGTAAAATCATCTCGCTTGCTTTCCTGCCTCTCTCGCTCACCCTCTTTCTAGCTGAGGTGGAATTGTGGGACAAGTCGCGGGCTCTTTGGGTGCGGCGTCTTTTGTAAGCTGCTGGAATAATTAGCAAATACTTTCACCACAGAGGACACAGAGAATCTCCTTAATTGCCAATAAAATGGCCTATTCTCTGCGTCCCCCGCCCTCTGTGGGGGAAAAGAACCGCGACGTTTTAACTCCCCACCTTGTCCCGAATCCCCCTTCTGGCTTAAAGTCTTCGGATCTATGGGTATTTACTCTATCACTGTCAGGGCCGCCGTTGTGGCGCTGGCGGGTACGGTCATCGTTAAAGGAACTCCGGTTGGGCAGCGCGCCTTTGAGCAGCTTTTCACTAGGCGCTATATAACTAGCGATCTACTCATCGCCCCTCAAGCATCCCTTCAACCTGCCGATGGCACTCACGAGTCTGAGGCGCCTCTACTAAGCCAGTCAGAAATCCCGGTTATTACACCTAGCGAGCCTTTAATTGAGCGCTTTAAGCACACAATCAAGAAAGGATCGACGCTAGCTTCTCTTTGGCGAGAGCTAAAGGGCGCGCCTCATGCGGTCCAGTCTTTTATTAAGGCATTCTCTAATAAGCACCCGGCCCTACGCGCTGGCGAGGTCCTTTCAATAACCCGCAAAGGCGACCAGGTGGTTGAGCTGCGTCGGGAGTTAGGTCAGGGGGCAACACTAGTTATCACCGGCGGTGACAATGAGGGGTACGCACCCCGCATCGAGCAAGCCTTAGTCGAATCTCGTGAACGTAAACTCTCTGGGACAATCACTTCATCACTAGTAGACGCGGCTCAAGATATTGAGATGCCATATTCTGTTGTGGATGATTTCGTCGATCTCTTTAGTAACAGGGTAGATTTTCGTAAAGACCTACAACCTGGAGATACATTCACAGTTTGGTTTGATGAGAAGAGACTAGAAGATGGTCGAATTCTTTCGACTGGAGCGATTAAAGCCGCCTCTATCTCACTAAAAGGCACTATGTACGCGGTAGTACGTGACGTAGCGGCTGATGGAACCGTGAGATATTTTGACGAAAAGGGCGAGATGCCAACAAAGGCTTTCTTACGCTATCCCGTGCAGTTCACCAGAATTAGCTCAGTTTTCTCACATGCGCGCTTTCATCCGGTTCTTCAAATATCAAGGCCTCATAACGGCGTAGACTTCGCTGCCCCGATAGGCACACCGGTTCGTACTGTTGGCGACGGTGTCGTTCTCTTTGCCGGATGGAATAAATCAGGTGGTAATATGATTAAGATAGCGCACGACTCTCGCTACACCACTGAGTACATGCACCTATCAAAGATATCTAGTAATGTCAGAAAAGGCTCTCGCGTTACCCGTGGTTCAGTTATCGGAGCCCTTGGAAATACCGGTCTCTCAAGTGGCCCGCACCTTCATTTTGGCCTCTTTGATAAGGGTAAATACGTAGATCCGATGAAGGCTAAAGTTATTCAATCAGCTCCTGAGATTAAAGCTCCGAAAGCTGTCTACGCTCTAATCGCTGAGATGAAGAAAACACATCAGAGCATCGCCGTCGCGTCGAATTCGATCGGCTCCACTAAGAAGAAGGCATGAGCTTCTCAGTATCGATTCTCGCCACAGGCTCAGAATTACTCGATGGTCGGGTTGTTGATACCAATTCAAATGTAGTCGCCAGGGCGCTCTCAGACTTGGGCTTAAAGCTTAAGCGCGTTTTAGTTGTTGATGACGATCTAGACGAGCTTGTATCAGGACTAAAAATCCTATCAGAGGTCAGCGATATAATAATTACCTCAGGTGGATTGGGCCCAACAGCGGATGATTTAACCCGCGATATGGTGGCGCGCTTTTTTGGCGTTGGTGTAGTCGAGTTCCCAGAGGCGCGCGCCCACTTAGAGCAGTTCTATAAAAAGCGTTCGCGCCAACTAGATCCGGCTAATCTTAAACAAGCGCTTCTTCCCGCTGGATCTACAATGATTCCTAACGAGAACGGGACTGCCCCTGGATTTATTACAAGCGGCGCGCTCAGCGCTGGGCGTCACGTTACAGTCTGCTCACTCTCAGGAGTGCCGCGTGAATTTATCCCGATGTTTAACGACACAGTGCTTCCTATAATTCGCGCAAAAGCCAACAAAACAGAGACGATTGGGCGCCACACATTTAAGATATTCGGCATGCCCGAGTCGGTTGTTGGTAAGATAGTAGAGGGATGCCACCTAGATCCTAAGATAACGGTCTCTTACCGAGCCGCTTTTCCAGAGGTTCATGTAGTCCTAAAGGCTCTAAGTAGCACAGACCTAACGACCGCGGCTACTCAAGTAAGGCAAGCTATCGGACATGAGCAGATCTACACCGAGGACGCGAGCGAGAGCTTCTTTGGGCGTATTCATAAATTACTGCTTGAGCGAAGCGCGACGGTATCGACCGCCGAATCGTGTACCGGGGGATTAGTTTCTAGCTTTCTTACCGAGACTGCTGGCTCATCGGCCGTGTTTACTGGCGGCGTTGTGTCGTATGACAACAGGATTAAAGCTGAAGTTTTAAAGGTTCCGGCCAAGACATTAGACGATCACGGCGCGGTAAGCGCTGAAACGGTCCGCTCTATGGCTTCGCACGTAAGAGAGATGATCGGAACGACTTATGGACTGGCGATAAGTGGAGTAGCTGGACCTGGCGGCGGCACCGCTGAAAAGCCTGTAGGAACTGTTTGGCTAGCGGTTAGTGGGCCAGACGGTAAAACAAAAGAGATGAAGATCCTCTATGTAAACGATCGCCGCTCGGTAAGAGTTTACTCGTCTTATGTGCTTTTAGATCTATTGCGGAGAGAACTCTTGGGATTGGGGATGCCGGCGGGGTATCCGGTGATGGGGAAGTAGGACCATTCCCACCTCAAAACAAACACTTACCCCGAGCTATTCCAGGCTCGCCGATCTCTTATACTCTTTGTAAAAAAATGAGCAATTCTTTAATCCTGAGCAGCTTTTTCACAACTAGACCAGCGAGGGGAAGGTATAAGCCGCGCCGTCAGTATCCCCCCCCTCTGTACGTTCTCGCTGGCCTCTTTGTTTAAATCTCGGCGGATCCTTTTTGTACAAAGAGAGCGGCGAGAGAAAAGAGGGGGGGGGATAAAAGATGTGGAGTCCTGCCTAGCAGGACTGAGCTAAATCCAAGATTACTACCAACACATCTCCCCTCTAAACTACTATTTATGGGTAATAGTGAGCCTAGTCGGGGGCGCCTTTCTCTGGTGAGTAGTTATTATATCCACCCCGCTTTGCTCCGCAAAGCCGCCCCTTAATAGGGGCTAACGTTATCGCGGCATAATTTGCTGAGTAGTTACATTTACCCTAATGTACCAACCCTCATTTATGATAAGATATTTCTAATGGCCCGTTCACCTAAGAACATGGCCTTCTGGGTTAGTTACTAAACAACAAGAAAGAGAGACAATTACTACATGACAGGATACGGAAGACGAGCGGGAGATCCTAAGGGGGCTACTAAGGAGATGGAGGTAGCCTTTCCACAATCAACAGTAATGCAGGCATTAGTCGGCGATAAGGACGAAAACCTGCGAACGATCGAGAGAGAGCTAGGTTTAAAGATTGGACGTTCAGCTAATGGACTAACCCTTGTTGGTCAGGATACGGACGTAGAGCTGGGGCACGACCTTCTGACACAGCTAAGAGATTTAGTACAATCCGGCGAGAACGTATTTAAAGGTGACGTAGAGCGCGCTATCAAGATGCTCTCAGGAAATAGGCGCCTTAGATTAGAAGATCTATTTCGTGATGAGATCAGCGTAAGTGGCAAGCGCACAAAGATCGTCCCAAAGACGTTTAGGCAGAAGACCTATATCGAAGAGATTAAAAATCACGATGTTGTTTTCGGTGTTGGACCCGCTGGAACTGGAAAGACATACCTAGCGATGGCGATGGCGGTTACCGCTCTCTTAAATAAAGAGGTGAAACGCATAGTTCTCTGTAGACCAGCAGTTGAAGCCGGTGAAAAATTAGGATTCCTGCCAGGAGATATGGCAGAGAAGGTAAATCCGTATCTCAGACCTCTTTATGACGCTTTGCACGATATGGTTGATTTCGACCGCGCTAAGGAGCTGGTTGAACGTGGGGTTGTTGAGGTTGCGCCACTAGCTTTCATGCGTGGACGCACTCTCTCGAACGCGTTTGTCATCTTAGATGAGGCTCAAAATACCACTCCAGTTCAGATGAAGATGCTACTGACCCGTCTGGGATTCGGATCGACGTGCGTGATAACCGGCGATGTAACTCAGATCGATCTACCACGCGGAATTCAGTCCGGACTGAGTCACGCTCTAAATTTACTACGCGACGTAGACGGGATATCGATCGTCCACTTTACTCATGAGGACGTGGTGCGCCATCCGTTAGTGTCGCGAATAATTCAAGCCTACGACCGAGATGAGGCGTAAATAGCTCTTATCAAAGAGCGGTGGATGAGTAGTTTCTCTACTCGATACCGCCGGAGAATTATGCCTTCTAAAGATAAACAAATAAAAGCTAAGGCCAAAAACGCCAAGCGCAAGTGGCGGATTCATATCACCCTTGAGAGCCGTGCGTTAAGGATACCAGAGGTCTGGATTCGAGATGCCGCTAAAATGGTGCTCGCCGAAGTAGACCACGAGATAGCTATTAGTGAGGTAAACGAGCTTCATATTCTGGTGATAAACGATGCCAGGATGCATGAGATAAACTTTCAATTTAGAGATAAAGATAAAACAACAGACGTATTATCGTTTCCTCAATACACACCAAAAGAGATCCGTGGTGTTCGCGCGACACAGGACGCGCAAGGGCCTTATTTAGGCGATCTAGTTATATCTAGTGAAACTACAAAGCGCCAAGCCAAACGGTTTAAGGTAACTGTAAAGAAAGAGCTGTCACGGCTTATTACTCACGGGATCCTGCACCTTGTTGGATATGATCACGAAAAGGTGCCTGCAAAAGAGGCTCAAGCGATGCGCAGGCGAGAGCGTACGATTATGGAGATTATTTGCGGCTAAGAGGCCTCGGTTTTTACCCTAAAGCAACCAAATGCCGGATCTGTCCCAATCTGTCCTCATTAGAGCTTAATAGACTCTTAGGGTATTTATATCAGGTCGAAACGTGACTAAGAAAATTAGACTAATTATCATCGACATAGAGTCACAACGAGCGGACCTAACTGCCGCGCCTTAAATTTTACTTGAGGGTTAGTTGCAATATGTTTAGCAAGATCCAAGAAACTGCCGGAATAGCTTTTTTAGCGCTTTCATCTTTGAGCTTCACCACTGGATGCAATTCTGAGCCGAAAGATAAAGAACCCACGGTCATAAAAGCGCCAATACTTCTTCAGACATTACGAGATCTAAATGCGGATTCAGCTGTTCGGAATGGAGTCGATCTAGTATCGGCAATATCTGATTCGCGACTTCTTCTAGATACTGAGCTGAAACAGGCGCTATCAGAAAAGCTAGCCAAGCTCCTGCCTGAGTTAAATACTGAATTGGAGCAAGTCTCCGATGAGGGGAAGAAGGAGCTTTTGGTCGAGGTAGCTATACAAGCTAGACAATCTAAGGATAAGGACGTCATTGAATTCTTGAAAGCTGTGCGAGAAAAACTTAATGGCAGCAACCCGTACGCTATATCAGGCCTGAAGCTACCAACTGTCCCCTCTACTAAATAGTCGAAATAAGGCTGAAATGGTCTAGACGCTGCCCAAGGAGGCGGGGCGAAATCTCACTCGCGAAAGATTTTGTTACAAACAGCGATTGCCCGGCCGATCCCGACGTGCTACCACAAATTTATATGGCAGAGCACTTATCTGATAAAAACAGTGAAACAACCAACAGATCAAAGATCTTCGCGATGGTCACCACCCTGAAGTCCAGGGAATACACCTCGCACGCGGTTAAGACTTTCTTTGAGAATACTGAGCTAAATGACACTGACAGATTTATACTTATAAGTAACGATGACCCCAACGCTTTCACGTTTCAGACAAAACTCTCTACGCGGTTAGAACTGATTAACAATCCGGAACCGCTATCTTTTGCCGCCAACGTAAATCAGATGATCGATTTAGCTTTATCCACATCAAGCGATCTCTACTTTATAAACAACGACGTCATATTCTCAGATAATTGGCTTGCGCCCCTCGCTCAGGGAGATGACAGAACTATTCTTTCACCCGTCTCTAACCGCGAGGTCCAGTACGCTGGCAGCGCTGTAGTGATCGCCTCAAAGCACGTAGCCAATACAATGATCCTTAAAGCACCGATGGAGCTAAACGAATACCTAGCTTCTCCAAGGATGTTTCAGGCGCTAGCTGAGGCTCATTCTAAAACTGCCTCTGGTTATCTTCCCCTACTTGTTTTCCCGTTCTTCTGCGTGAAGCTTCCACTCGGTGTAATGCGAATAGTTGGTAAATTTGACTTAAGCTTCGGGCGAGCCGGCGGAGAGGACTACGACTACGCTTTGCGCGCCTGGCTAGCTGGATTTGAATGCAAACTAGCTCTAGGGTCGTACCTTCTCCACTTTTGGGGTAGATCAACCTGGGCAGGCGGACCACAAGCTGAATCAAACTATGATAAAGGATTCTTAAAGATATTCGAGGAGAAATGGGGCAAAGCCCTCTTTCAATTCGCCCTTCAAGAGAACGACTCAGCTATCACCTCAGATCCTGAATTAAATAATCTTAGACAAACAGGACGGTTAGGAGAGCTGGTCAGGCGACTAAAAATGCGATAATCAAAATTAAACTATATGAAAAAAAGACTCCTCCGCTACCTTATCGCCATCGTGATCGTCCTACCCGTAGTGACGATTGGTGCTATCTATACCGCGCTCCGCAGCGAGCGCTTTGTGATAGGCTACCTCCTCCCTTTTATTAGTGAAAAAGCTGGCACACAGATCCAGGCTTCTCACTCATCGATAAAGCTCTTTAGTTCTATTGATCTCGAGGGACTAAGTGTCGGAGGCGTTAGCAAAGATTCTAAAGCTAGCGGAAAAGACCCGTTATCACTAAATGCTAAATCGCTTCATTTAAGCTACGACTTTTGGTCACTACTATCTAAAAAACTGGCGATCACCGAGCTTAAAGTGGATCAGCTAAAGGTAGCGTTACTTCAAGGGCAGACCGCTAGCGAGAGCAGCGCGGCCCCTAGTGCTGAGACCACTCCGAATCAAGCCCCGTCGTCTGAAAAGCCCGGTTTTGTGATAACTCTTAAAGATGTCGAGATTAGTAATAGCGCATTTAAATTTAGCGATAATAAAGCAGGCGCTGAATACGCCTTAGATGGTATCTCGATTCAGATCCCGAACGGCGACTCTAATGGTGACTCTGAGATTAAACTTAAATTTAACGCTTCAGTTAACACAAACTCATTAAAGCTAAGCAACGAAACGATCTCAGGAGCGTTAAAGCTTAAAGATGCCGCAATGTTCGCGCCATCTGCGATCGACATCTCAGCGAAGGTGGGGAAGGCCACGCCAACTCCGCTTGAATTTATCGGGGCGCTTAATTTCTTAAAGGAGCCTTATGGTCTAAATCTAGTATCAATCAATAAAGCGCTCGTTCGTGACACATTACTCACGACTCTTAGCCTCCCTAGCGGGCCGATCCAGTCATTTGAATACGAGCTATCAGGAGAATATCCATTAGCAAACGGAACCCCTTTTAATCTAAAAATGCTAGTAAATAAGGGGCTAATAAGTCCAACTAGCGACCTTAAAGGCACAAAACTATCAGCCAACCTAACTCTGGCTGCTGATTCCTTATCGGCTAACAGCTCAAATATTGAGCTAATTACAAACGGAGCTAGCGCCGCTAAATGCTCACTTAGCGGGAATTTCGCCTTTGACCCTTTTTCAAAGCGCTCGAAGCTAGATCTAAAGGTTCCCAGTATAGACTTTGATCTTATAGAGACCGCTTTAGCGCCTGCCAATACACCAGCTCCCAGCGAGTCAGATGCCGCGCCCAAAGCCTCGACTACCCCCGAGACGACACCGACACCTGCCGCGCCTCAGAGCGCCAGTAGCGCGATAAAGCTGCCGCTTATTGACGCACAGGTGGCGATTGATAGAGCCACTTATCAGAAGACAGGGATCTCAGATCTTAAGCTAGACGTAAGCATCCCTAAGAACACTCAGATAGAGAGGGCGCAACTTAACGCTAAGTTTGATGGCGGTGGGGTGTTATCACTCTCAGCGGCTGGGCTGTTAGATCAAACCGTGAACTTTAAAGCTAAGGCCGAGAAGGTAAATATCTTGCCACTCGCGGCGGCGGTGCAGAGCGGAGATGATCTCCTTGAGGGAAACTTAGATCTACTCGATATCGACCTCTCGCTCGCTCCGAATTCACCACGCACATCTATTACCGGAAAGACGCGCGTTAATCTTTCTAGATTTATCGTACCTAGCACTCTGCACGGACAGGTGCCCTTTAATATTCTCTTCCTGCCATTCGACGCGCTTATCACAGTTTTTGGGGGTACGTTAAACGCGATCCTCCCTAAGTCTATCTCTAGTATTAGCGATGGAATTCGCGAGGTTCTCGATGACGCTGGGCGGCTAGGAATAGAGAAGGGGGTCATCGATCTGACTTTTAACCAAGGTGAGATAGCTTGTAATAAAGTCGAGATAGACACGAAGAATCTCCCTGATTTTAATATTAAGGGGAAGGTAACAGCAAAAGATGGGCTTGATCTTACGATATTTATCGCCTTGCTAAAGCTTAATTTACCACTGCCTGTTGCTGGGACACTCAGCACTCCCCTCCCAGACGTTGTCTATTTGGGGCCTGAGATAGTTAGGGGCTTAGGGCTAAGTATAGGAAATATCGCGGGGAGCGCGGCGTCACTTTTTGGCGGCGGCTCATCAGACGATTCATCTCCGTCCACAGATAAACCGATAATTGACGCCGTAAAACCGGTCGTGTCTCCTGCCGCCATCAAGAACAGCATAGGAACGATTAAGCGGAAGTAGTTAGCGCAATCGCCGGTATTTTGTTAGAAAGAACCTTATGACTGACGTTATAGGTATTATCTCTGACACTCACGAAGACGCCCGAATGATCCGCAAAGCGGTGCGGATCTTTAAAGAGCGGGCTCCTGCTATGGTTATTCACTGTGGTGATATTATCTCACCACCTGTACTTGAGAATTTCGCTGAGCTGCCGTTGCGCTTAGTTTACGGTAACAATGATGGCGAGCGTTCGGGCCTCAAGAAAAAGTGCGCTGAGCTTGGATTTTACGGTATCGAAGATACGTTAACTTTCACTCACTCTGATAAGACATTTTTTGTTAATCACGGAACGTATCCGCGGGTTATCGACGAAGCGATTCAATCTGGGAGCTATGACTACGTTCTTCACGGTCATACTCACGAGATGAGAAACGAGCTGTACGGTACTACTCGAGTTATTAATCCAGGCGCTCTTTACTCGGCCGACACCTACTCGATAGCTTTCCTTGAGCCGGTGACCGGAGCTGTTGAATTTGTCGAGATCCCGGAATAGCGCGTATGAAGATCGACTGGCAACTCTGGATCCCTAAAGAGATCGCGGTTCTCTGCTTTATATTCCGGCAGGATGAGGTGCTCTTAATTGAGAAGCTGCGAGGATTAGGAGCGGGCAAGGTAAACGCACCGGGTGGGAGATTGGAGGTTGGGGAGACACCACTTCAGGCCGCGATTAGGGAGGTTCAAGAGGAGATATCCGTTACACCACACGAGCTCTCTCAAGTAGGAAATTTAAAGTTCGCTTTTGTTGATGGGTATAATTTAGAGTGCTGGGTTTTTAGAGCTGAAAGTCATACCGGGACCCCAACAAACAGCCCAGAGGCGATCCCATTTTGGAGCCACGTTAACTCTCTTCCGTATGATCGGATGTGGGACGACGACCGCGACTGGCTTCCGTTTCTTTTAAGATCTGAGGCTTTCCAAGGGGAATTTGCCTTTGATGGAGAGAGGATGCTTAGTGGGTCGGCTCGGAGGGTTTGAGGGCGCGACAGCGGAAGAAAAAATCGTCGCTATAGTGGTGAATCTGGATAGCTGGACGGCTATTAAAGTGTATCAGGAATCACCTTAGTGACTCTTTGCCTGCAACAGTATGCTCTTCCGTTTCCGTTGACATGATGTATCAACATGCCAGTTAGGTAAAACAGCTCAACAAGCCGAATTCGCTCAGCGAGCCCTGCAGAAAGATAAAAATTTTTCAATCACAATCTCTCGACGCTTCAAGGGCGGCATAAACGCAAATTCAGCTGGTGTGATGTCGTCAAGCAACAACTCAAGGCATTCTAATAGAGATCCCTTTTCACATATTTCATATAGAGCCATCGGCGCGCATCCGGCGAGTGATTTAAGCGCATGAGCAAACATCAGTGTTTTGCCATGGGCAACTTCGGACCGATGGGAAGAATGAAACGGAAAAAGCTCAGGGTGCTTAGCACTATAGGGGTTTTGCAGCACTACCTCGGGAGCATCAAAGCAGATTCGTGCTTTAAGATCGCAAGGGTCAAAGGTCCATTCTCTCGTTTGAGCAAGTGCCGTTCGGGGATAGACCGTTAACGTATTCAGCGCGATACTGCAACCGCGAATTACTCCTGCCAAGGCTGTCGCAACGGTATCCACAAAGCGCTCCTGCCCCTTTTCAGGCTCTTCAAGCAGAAATGCCAAGTTAGGCGTAATTTCGTGGGCTAAACAGAGATCGATGCGGCTTAGCAGGTCGTGCCGAGAACGAAATTGGCCCTTTGCAAATTCACGACGAGCCTCTGGGTGGACTGCATCGACTCCCACATACAAAGAAGTACAACCTGCTCTGGCCAAGGCCGCGACCACTGGTTCATTCAATTGCGCGAGGGTTGCATAGCAGTTGAACGTCAAGCCTAATTTAGCCGCGGAAATCTCTTTACAAAGCTCTGCTGTTTCTCTCGGATAGTTAACAAAATTATCAGTGACGATGAAAAGGTGCCTCGCTCCCACATGTGCGGCAGCAGCCAGCTCCTGAATAAATCGGGCAATTGACGGCGCCCTTTCGCCCCGACCAAAATGTTCGGGTGCATAGCAGAAGCGGCACGCGTAAATACACCCTCTTCTTCCGGCCTCAAAGTCTAAGACCCTTCGATGATTTACAGCGAAGTACCGTGACAAGCTAACAAGATCGTATGCTGGCTTTGGAACATCGTCGGGAGCTACAGGGGCTCTCTCTCTTCTCCGTAGCGAGTGTCCCCGCATGAGAATGCCCGGGAGACGCAGGGTAGAAATATCCTGCCCTGCTCTGAGGTGTCGTAAGCACTGGAGCAGAGTATCCTCCGCCTCGCCCAAGAATACGGCATCAACCCATGGATAGTGCTGAAGCAACGCCTCAGCAACAGCGGAGAAATGTGGACCTCCAAAAAAATGTAGGATCGATGGATCCGCGCATGAAACAAGCTCGGCGATCTTTAGAGAGACGTGTCCATTAAGCCCCATGCTGGTGCAACACACAATTTTAGGAGACTTTTCCAAGATAATCTCCGTTATCCAAGAATAGAACTCCTCGCTGTGTTGTGGCGCTTGCTTATCTAAAACCTCCAGGCCCAGATCCAGAATAATAGGATCACATTCAGCCTGTCGCGCAATCGAGCCTAGAAGAAGCGCCCATAGAGGAGGAGCTAGATCGTGCGTATCGCTTTGCAGAGACGGCGGATTGATAAAGACAATATTCATGGAATCGCGAGATCGTGAGCTTAACTAACTGAACAGCTAGTCGCATGTGGAACAAGGATACACAGTTCACGGGGCGACAGTGAGATAACCGACCGGGGCGTACCTGCCGCAACATGGATCGTTTCAAATTTAAGTAATTCCACGTCAATGATAGTCTTAAGCATTTTGGGATGCCCAAATGGTGGGACCCCACCAATTGCATAGCCGGTGTGCTCTTTCACAGCAACTGGAGCAGCAATTAGAATTTCTTCCCCAACGATGCGCTCAATTTTTGATTCCAGTATTCTATTGGTTCCACATGCGACAACGAGTATTACTTCATTACTCTGCGCGCCCATAAATACGACCGATTTTCCAATTTGTGCCTCACAACATCCAAGAGAATGCGCTGCTTCCACAACAGTGCGAGTACTAGAGTTAAAATATTTAATGCTGCGGTGCACTCCACTCCGCTTTAGTGCTTGCTCAATAAGTAACATCGCTAAACTCCTCCGCTTTGTTGATATGGGAGTGGTGCCGCGTGTTAGCGACCGCGATTGTCTCCTGTCGACACACCCAGTTAGCTGACCCTAGAAGAATCGCGGCCTTAGCCTCAATTTCCTGGATATCTAGTGGTTTGATTCCTTTCAGAATCTCGCAAATCCTATCTTTAGATCCCTCTTTGTTTTCCATGCTGCCTCCTTATGTCACGACGCAATTGTAGGTGAATACGGATGACAAGGATAGTTTTATCTATTATTATTGACGGTCAAACTCCGTCATCAGGTAAGGTTTAAATGTACGACGAACTAGCCCATGCTCTAGGATTAAAGGAAGCTGAAGTCACGGTATTCACCGCGCTCATTGGTCGCGGAGCGCAACCAGCGACTCGAATTGCGCGGTGGTGTAACCGCTCTCGCAACACCGTCAGAGGAATTCTGGACAAGCTTTTCTATGATGGATTTATTTCTCGTACCAAAAGGGGAAATGTCCATCTATACGCCGTGGAGTCAGCGGAAAGAATGAGTCAGGTACTTCGTAGCAAGATGGAGTTGCTTCGTGATGAGATGCAAGGTCGTCTTCAATGCGTAGAAAAGTACGCTGAGAGCCTGAAGCATCAGAAAGCTTCAAGGCGACCGCAAATCACTTTTTATGAGGGGTACGACGGACTGATGAGGGTGTATGAAGATACACTGACATCATCCGAGACACTAAGGTCTTGGGGCTCGTTTGACGCAAATCAAAGGGCTCTACCGGAGTACTTCAAAAATTACTACAAACGGAGAGCTAAGCGAAAAATTCATATTCGGTCGATTCACCCCGACACCCCTCTCGCTCGTCGAAAGTCACGTGATAACAAGGCAGAGCTACGCCGAACCCTCCTCGTTGATTCAGGTCGGTTCTCTATCCAACCGGAAATTCAGGTGTACGATAGTAAAGTCAATATTGTTTCCTGGAGAGAAAAACTAGGGATTATCATTGAGAATGATGAGATTGCAGAGGCGATGAAACAGATCTTCGATCTTTGCTTTAACGCTGATAAGAATAAGTAAAATTCTATCCTTCTGGCGACTCGTTTAAGATTCCTACGTACTGAGCGCGTGAATGTTTGGGGTTATAAGATACTCTATCTCTGAACGACACTGTTTGATGCTTGGAAAACTTGGGAATCACTTCCTTACCCAGGACCCGACTCTTCAGGTATAAACTCGTAGCCGTGTCTCCCATAAAATGCTCGGGCTGTCCGAGTACTAACCAGCTTTAGCTCTCTTACTCCCCACTCCTTAGCTTTAGATTCTAGAGCGCTCAGGATCGCTTGCCCCACACCGCGTCCTTGCCAAGATGGATCTACATAACACAGGTCAAAACTTCCACTCTGACGAACGGCACCAACGCCGCAGACTGAAAAGACATCCTAGCTGCGGGATATTTTTTTACCACAAAGGACCCAAAGGACTCAAAGGCAGAAGCCGCAGCGCCTTTTCTTTTTACTTTTACTTCCAACCAACCGCCTCACAATACGTATCAGAATAGAAAGCATCTGGTTGGCTTGCCCATTTATCTATCTCGGCGGCTACCGCTTCGACATCATCATCCTTGCACATCAGACCATTCGCTAACGCTGTAGTCGAGAATCCCTGAAGCTGTGCTTTACGAAACTAGCGCAGAGACTCACCTCTTCTTTTGCGCTAGCTGTCCAAGAGGACTCAATCACCTGGCGCGACGGCTCTCGCGAATCCAAGGGTTATAGATCCTGGGCCACAACCAACATCAAGCACTTTCATGCCCGGCTTTAAGTGCCGGAGAAAAAACGCGCCCTCTCTCTCGGCTGACCTCAGCGCCATCACAGCCTCGAAAGCAGGATTATCCTGCTGTGAGTAACGCTCTTGTCGCGTGTTTGTGGTGACTTTTGAATGATCTTGATTTCTCATAAATTTAGCTTCGCCACCTCCAAACACTCCTCAGCTATGGCTCGCCTATCACTTAAGCGCGGTAGCTAAGTTTAATTTTGTTTTTAGATTCTCGCGCCACGCTGGCCCACCGTCCCATTCGATCTCTTCTGATAGGTCAGTAACGCCTGAGTCGAGCGCGATTAGGGCGTTTGTGATCTTAAAGATCGACATCGGTCTTCGGCGCGTATTTAGTCTATCTAATCCGCATCCAAGAACCTCTTCTTTTCCGGCCTCTTCGACTAAGCAGATGCCTTTCTCTCCCCTTCTATCAAAGGCAGCTTGAAAATCTGGGTTGGATTTAAAAATCGTGCTAGTTGGCATGGGCTATATAATAAGACTGCGGGTATATTCTATACCACAAAGGACCCGAAAGACTCAAAGGCAGAAGCCGCAGCGCCTTTTCTCTTTACTTCTACTTCCAACCAACCGCCTCACAATACGTATCAGAATAGAAAGCATCTTGTTGGCTTGCCCATTTATCGATCTCGACGGCTACCGCCTCGACATCATCCTTGCACATCAGACGATTCGCTAACGCTGTAGTCGAGAATCCCTGAAGCTGTGCTTTAAGAAAACTAGCGCAGAGACTCACCTCTTCTTTTGCGCTAGCTGTCCAAGAGGACTCAATCACCTGGCGCCACCGCACGAGCAAATCCAACAGTCATGGAACCCGGGCCACAGCACTTTCACTCCCGGCCCTAAGTGCCTTAGAAAAAACGCCCCCTCTCGCTGAGCAGTTCGTAGCGCCATCACAGCCTAAAAAGCCGGGTTTCCTTTTTGCGAGTACCGCTCGGAACTCGTAGCGGAGCTGGTATTTGTGTTGTTTTGATTTATCATGAGTTTAGCCTTGCTAGCTTACTTGAGATTCTCCTCTTCTTGGAGAGCGGCGTGCTACTTGTCTTGAGCTTCCAGTTTTTCGTTTACGACCTTAAAGACCGTTGCTTTGAGTTTTGAAGACCCTTCGGGGGAGATTTCAACTCGTCCGGATGCTCCATGGTAACCCCTCACTGTGTAGAGACTATTTTTAATCGCTTCCCCCGACCGACCACCCTCTGCAATCGCCTTCGCGAGCAATTTAACACCATCGTATCCTGCTGAGACGAAGAGAAGGGAGGTTGGAGATTCTCCCTTGTATCGAGCCTTGAATCGTTCCAGTAAAGCCTTAGCTTCGAGCGTTTTCGGGTCATTAATTACTTTCCGTACAGTAGAGCCATTTTCCCTACCACATGACGCCCATGCGGTTAATGCCGCTGATATATCAGGGAAAGCCACCAAAAACTCGCGTAAGCGAGGTTTTGCCTCGCCTCCTTAGGTATATTTATTTAAGCCGCTATCTTTGTTCTTAAAACAGAGAGCTTCACTTCGTATCCAAGAGCTGCAAGAATTCTGATGAGCCGGTCGGAGGTAACATGCTGAAGGTTTCTATTGAGAATAGAGGTAATGCGGCTACGGGAAGTTTTAGCTCGCTTGGCGATCTCTGCATGAGTCAGCTTTTCTCTTTTGACCGCCGCAATCAGGGCGGAGGCAAGCTCACTTCTCGCACGCCATTCGTGAGCAGCAGTTGCTGGGAGACCAAGCACCTTAGTGAGCTCTGTACCATTTCGCGCGACGACAACTTTTTGCTTAGCCATGTCCCATCTCCTTTAAACGCTTCCGACCCAACTCGATATCCAGGGGGAGAGTCTTTTGCGTCTTTTTATTGAATACATGAACCACCAAGATGCCCTCACTCGACCTAGTGAAGTAGAAAGCTCGGCAAATCCCATCTCGTCCCTTAACGCGCAGCTCTTCCATTCCCGGAGCCACGCTCGTCATTGGCCTTGATAGTGGCATTGAGAGCTTGTACCCCTGCTGAAGCAGAAAGAGCGCCTGACCAAGGTCATCTTTAATCTGATCGGGAAGCTGCCTGATGGCTTCCCTCGCTTTTGGATGAAAGATGACCTTCTTCATTAATGTAATGTATCAAATTTGGTACATACACATCAAGTAAAAACTTATTTCTTAAGGGTTAGTCAGCCCTCGAGTGAGAGATCTCAGTAAAGAGGGGTGGTGCTTATGTGCCACTGAATTAAGCTGCCTTATCGGTTCCTGCCACGCGGAGATCTAAACTATCTAACTCATTAAGGTTAATCATTTCTGAATCGCCCTCGCTACCCCCTCAACCGCCCCTGGCTTACCAAAAGCGGCGTGATATAGGCGCGGCCCACTATCCGGCTCATCTCCGCCAAGCTCTCTGTAACTTCCGCCAGCTCCTTTAATCAGGGCTTGAGTAGCTGAGATATCCCAGATCTTAAGATTATACTCCACCATAACTGCAAGACACCCACGGATCGCAAGAGAATGCGCATACACATCGTAGTAGATCCTTGAGTGCGGGTGGAATTTTAAAATCGTATCTAACACTGATAAATGCCCGCCCTTAGAGAAAGTTGCTGAGCAATTTGTCGCTATAATATCATTCGGGGTCAGACCCGCTTCTGGAATGTCATTTAAACTAACTCGCTCCCCATTATAGAAGGTTCCTATGCTCGGGCCGCCTCGCAGAGAGTCGCCTAATACCGGATGATCGATCCACCCCAGAATTGGCTCACCTCTGTAGAGTAGCCCTAGGATCGTCCCGAAGGTCGGTATCCGATTGATTAGATTCTGCGTGCCATCGATCGGATCTATAGTCCAGGTGAATTCCGATTCGCGATTATCCCAACCGAACTCCTCGCCTACTATTCCATGAGATGGGAATCTTCGCCTAACGCTCTCTCTAACTAGCTCCTCGCATCGAAGATCAACATCGCTTACGGGGGTCTGATCATCTTTTAGCTCTGAGTGAATCGAGCTTTTATTCCAGAGCGACAGGACTAGCTTGCGTGTCTGTTTAATCAGAGAGTCGCCAAATTCAGTAAATTCGGTAAGGTTATTGAGGTCGTTAACTGTTGGCATAGTTTTTAACCCGCGGCTGCGGTGTCTTGGCTAAATACGTTATTCCAGTGTGAATCCACCTTTTGCCAGAGAGAGCTGACATACATTCTATCTGGAGGGCTCTCTGGAGAAGCGCTGACTCTCTCCCAAACTGCTAGGTATAAAAGCATTACTAGGGATTCAGACAAAACGAGAATTCTTGGCTCTTTGATTTCGTATCGACGAGCCAAAGGCCCTTTTCGTAATGGCTCGCAGTGCTCATCTCTATCAGAGAAACCAGTTGAATAAACTCCGATGAAGTTAGGCGCCAGCACTCGCCTGTCCGCCTCCGCGTCGCCGGCGATAAAGGCTTCCCAAACTTGAGATTCGAGAGCAATAAAATAATCGACTGTGAATTGTTCCGCTTTATTCATTTAACACTCTACCCCCGACCGCGCTGAACGCGCTGATTTCCTTGTCATTGGTCCAAATAGGTACACCTGAAATTAACGCGGACACAAGTAGGTGAGCATCCACCCTGCCGATTTATTTGCCCATCAGCTTACGCGACTTGACAAGCTCAAGGACCTCTTTATGTTCAGCGATCCATGCATATCATTGAAGTTTCAAATTATTCAACGCTACTTTTACCTCCCCTCTGAGACCTCTCTGGTTTCACCTAATACAAGGAGCCGCTGTAGGCCACGCTTCTCAGAGGAAATGAGCATGAAAAAATAAACCACAGAGAGAAGGCAAGAGGTACACAGAGGTGAGAAATCTTGGACCTAAAAATAGGGCATCGCAGTTCTTTATCACCACAGAGGACGCAGAGGACACAGAGAACGGCCATTTTATGGGCAATTATGGGGTTTTCTCTGTGTCCTCTGCGTCCTC
>JBIKWQ010000021.1:0-44857 GCA_044356215.1 Bdellovibrionota bacterium
AGCCAAAAACAAAGTTGAGCTCCGCTCGAATGTCGGCAAAGTAATGCGAGAATTAAAACACCAGTCCCAGCGTATAGTCTCTTTTTTTTGATACAAAAAGTAAACTATCCCACGTTACCTACTATAGAAAGTTTCGGATTGGCCCCAAACGCTTCGATCTCGCCATTGCCTCTTCGCGAGTATAGAGCGTCTAGCGTGCGCTTTAGATCCTCGGGCACTGACTCCGCTTCTGCGCCGCAGAAAGGATAGAGCTGCTGGTCAGCCTGCAGAGCTTTTCCGAACGCTTGGCCCGAGAGCTGTTCACGGATATTAGATTCTAGAAGAGCCAGTGAACCGCGAATTCTATCCGCGTTAACTGACGTTCTCAGCTGCGAACCGGATATCTCCCCATAATCGAATGAGTCCGCTAATTCTACAGAAGCGCCATCCCCAGCTGATTCCGTGCCAGGCCGTCTCGTCCTATTAGAGGAAATTGCACTTACCATGCGCGCTATCCTTAGAGTTGAGTAGCTCCGAGCCTAAAGCGATTTATCCGATCAGGAGAAGCTCTAAGAGATATTACCACACGCTTTCATTTCATAGCAGTTTTTTATGAAGCCAGTGGGGCATAGTGATGGGCGCATTAGAGTCAAACATGCCCGTAAGTAGCGGTGTATTAGGCCGGTGTCAGGAGGGTAACTATTTGAAAGGAAATGAGTTTCGAGGGGCCGGTGTTTTATTTTTTAGTTATATTTTTTGGCCCACATTTCCAGCCACCTAATCTAATCCTTTATATTTATCAGGTCGAAGACTCTTCTGGGGGGAATGGATACCCCTATGAGGCAGTGGAATGGTCTTTGGCAAGTCACAAGGTAGGTGTTTGGTCGGTGCTCAACGCGCCACTTTCAGCGGTACCTATGCCCATCGTCGTATCGGTAAGATTTTCATTCTAGCCGTCCTCTCCTTACTGATTTGTTTTTGCGTTGAAGTAAAGAGCGCTTACGCGACGCCTGAGACATGGTTCGCTCCGATTATTACGGCGACCGGTAATACTTCAAGCTCTTTCGGCTCGGCTGTAGCCTGCAGTAGCGAAGTCAGTGGCTTGGGGCACTCTTGGTTCGCTGTTGGTGCGCCAGACGAGAGTTCGGCGCAGGGGCGTGTGCATATTATGAAGCCCAGCGGAGTTACGCAGGTCTTGCAAGCTCCAACCCCAAACAACAACTATAAATTCGGTTCTTTTCTCTCCTTTATAGGCGATATCAACGGAGACTCCTATGAGGATCTAGTTGTTGGTGAGCCAAACAATTCAGGAGTCGCGGGAAATATCTATGTTTATATAAGCAACGGTAGCAGTGCTACTCCATTCACTTATTGTGGATCCCAGACCGGGGCCGCTTCATTTGGTAGCTCCATACTCGCAACCTCGAATCATTTATTAGGCACGGCGGAGATAGTAGTTAGCACTCCCGCGAGCTTCCTTGTTGAGTCATTTGATGTAACGCATAATTTAGGTAGCTGCAACATCAACGCGACGGCTACTTATCAATCAACCGGAGCCGCGGCGTCTCGTTACGGACAGAGTATCTCTGAGATCGATGCTGATGTGTCGCCTGCAGTTAACATACAGCTTTTGATAGGTGCCCCGGTTAGTGGCGGAACCTTGTGGCGCGCTCCTGCTTCAGCGGCTCCTGTGGCTGAAATTCTTGGTGTGCCACAGCAAGGGTTAGCGGTTTCGGTAGCTTCAAAAGCCACTTCGAATCTCTTTGGCTACTTGGCGCCTTATACCGCCTCTCCTGGTAATACAGTTTATGTCGAATCGCACGCCGGGGCTGTATTCTCGAATTATTGTGAACTTCCCATAATTATGGATGACCTCCCCGATACAGCATCTCAATCGCTTGCCCACTTAAATCAGATATTTGGCGCGTTTGTAGGTGTAACCACGGGAGCCACATTCTGTAGCTACAGAGATGAAGCGACAACTGGTGGGTCTGTTGCGCTTTTTGGAGCCGAGGCCTCAAATTGTATAACACCTAAGCAGATTAATAACTGCCAGTATGACACGAACCAACTTCAAGGGATCGCTTTAGCGGGGGGTGTGAGTTGTGTTACCACAGGTGGCGCCAAATTGTTGATGGTCGGATCTCCTGGCTTCGCTGGAAACTCGGGGCGTGTGGATATCTACGCGGAAGGGACTCAATCGAGTGCGGCAACTCCGTGTCCAACGCCGACGTCCACATTCACACCAACGCCAACATTCACGGCTACACCTACCGACACGCCTTTCAGTGAACCTACCGCAACGGCCGAGCCGGCGGTTGCTGACACTCTTCTGGCGGTCGATCCGACCACTAGGAATTTGCCTGCACCGGAAGTTGTTATTAAAGGGCGAAATATCACCATGAGCATTCCACCAGCCACAAAGGGGCCGGGATTAGTCAGTTTCCTCAGAAAATTTTTCAAACTTACCAGACGGCAAGCTATTGCCGCTGCCGCATCCACAAAGCTAAGAATCATCTGGACCGTTAAGCGGGTTGGCGGGACTGTAGTGGCCGCCGCAGAGCAAGAGGCTCTAAGTAGCGACTCTAGAAAGCGCGAGACCCAAACAAAGCGTAGTAAAGTCGCGCTTCGTAACTTAAGTCCTGGCACATACGCGGCATCATTTAGATTCGTCTTTTATGTGCAGAGCCCGATGAAAACTACGATTATGGGAAAGATGAGCGCCAAGGCCACCTTTAATGTGCGGTAGTATTTTTGCCCCAATATTTTACCAAAGTCCTATTTCGTATGGCCGTCGGACTGTCGGCAGTCAAGAGTGTCGTACTCAAAAATCTCCATAAAGTGACTTAGCATTCGTTCTTTTACACTTTGTACAGGCGGTGCAATTCCAGTCAGCTCTTCTATTGAGGTAACTTTGATCTCTCCTAATCCACATGGATTAATCGCAGCGAAACGCTCGGAGCAGGTGTCAATATTTAAAGATAGTCCGTGTAGCGTGCACCATCTAGATATCCGCACCCCACTAAAAGCGATCTTTGTGTTTTCATCAATCCATACGCCGGTCTTTCCAGGGATTCTTATCCCAGTGACGCCGTAATCGCTTAAAGCTCTTAAGGCCACCTCCTCCAGTGACCTCATATACCATCCAACATCAGCGCGGTGATGATGCAGGTTGATAATAGGATATAGGACCGCCTGCTCCGGGCCGTGATAGGTGACGCTCCCTCCACGTTCAACTGACACTACCGGCGTTCCGCTAGCTATAAACTCAGCCTCGCTCTTGAAGAGATGCTCATCGAGAGTTGATGTGCCTCGCGTGTACACAGGCTCGTGTGAGCACGCGAGAACCACATCCTCCTGCGTTCCCTCAATCACTTTGCGGTGATAGAAGCGCTGTAGATCTAGCGCCTTGGTGTACTCGATCGTTCCGAGATCGTATACCTCCAGGGGATAGTGCCTTTCACCGCTCTCCACAGATGACGGGTCCTCCGTGTATAATTAGCTTAGAAGTTAATCGGTCTTCCAAGCGCCAAGGCCATCGCCTCCATCACCGACTCAGAGAGAGTTGGATGTGGATGGATGGTATCAACTACACTAGCCGCGATCCCTTCATGCGAGCGGATTACAGCGGCCTCGGAAATTAGCTCAGTCGCCTCGGCGTGAATGATATGTACGCCAAGAACCTCGCCAACTTGGTCATCGATGATCACCTTAATAAAGCCATCCTGCTCGCCGATGGCGATAGCTTTCCCAATAGCTTGGAAAGGGATCTTTCCAACCCTGTATTTAATGCCACGCTCCTTAGCCGCGCGCTCGGTTAACCCAACCGAGGCGACCTGTGGCTGACAATATGTACAGCCAGGGATGTTATCGTACTTCATTGGATGCTTGGATTTTCCAGCGGCAAATTCCGCCGCGACGATTCCTTCATGGCTAGCCTTGTGAGCTAGAGCTGGTCCGCCCGCCACGTCACCAATCGCATAGTGATGTGGAATGTTGGTGCGCATCAATTCATCGACCTTGATGAAGCCACGGTTCATCTCGATACCTACCTTCTCTAGGCCGATATTTTCGGTATTAGGCGAGATTCCGATCGCTATTAGACAAGCATCTCCGCTCCACTGCTCCTCTGAGGTCTTGCCCTTCAAAGTCGCGGATACGGTTTTGCCAGTTCTCTTGAGGTTCTGCACACCAGTGCCTGTCTTTATTGTCATGCCGTTTTTGGTGAAGATCTTCTCTAGGGTTTGAGCTACCTCTGTATCCTCTACCGGCAAGATCTGGTCTGCCATCTCGACAACGGTTACTTGAACGCCTAGAGAGTTAAAGAAATAAGCGAACTCGATACCGATTGCTCCCGCGCCGATAACTAATAACTTAGAGGGAGTGCGCTTATTCTCTAAGATCGTTCGCGATGTGTGAATAACCTCTCCGTCGATATCAACTCCGGGGAACTGGCGAGGTCGAGCGCCAGTGGCGATGATGATATCTTTATAGGAATAGGTGGTAGTCTTCTTTGATGAGTCGGTGACAACGAGGGTGTTGCCCTTCTCAATAACACCGTTGCCCATGATCACCTCGACCTTATTCTTGCGCATAAGGTAGCTGACTCCTCCTGAGAGCTTGCTCGCAACGTCACGCGAACGGTCGATGATTTTCGGCATGTCAAAGCTTAGCTTGCCTGTCTCAAAGCCGAATGTGCTGGCGTGCTTCATGTCGTTCCAGAGCTGAGCTGAACGTAATAACGCCTTTGATGGGATGCATCCCCAGTTAAGGCACACGCCACCTAGAGCTTCACGCTCAATGATCGTTACCTGACGACCCAACTGAGAGGCCCGTATTGCCGCTACATATCCACCAGGTCCAGAACCTAAAATGATAAGATCTTTTGATTGAGTAGCCATAGGTTATATCGCTCCAAAAAAGTAATCAGTCGCGACCCTTTGAGGAGGCTTTGTTGCATCCTCCTCGAGACTCGTCACACAGGTCGCGCTTTCCTGAGGAAGGACGGCAAAACCCTCCCTACTGCGAAAGCGGATCTTGAGCTGCTCCTCGAATTTTCGAGATGGGAAAAAATCCTCAATGTATCACAGGGGATACACCTCCGGCCTTCGCTAAAGCTACGGCCGGCGAGGCTTTTGTCGGACCAGACGTAGCCTTGGCGTAGTCTGGTGCGGTTTTTTCCCATCTCGAAAATCGAATATCAACTCAACCTCCACTTTCTCGCTACGGGTAGGTTTTGCCGGCCTTCCCTAAAAACGGCAGTTAAGGAGGACCAAAATGGTGCCGCTGGTTAAAAGCACAAGAGATTTTGAAATTTTCGGCGCGCAACCCTGGCACCGTCAGAGTGAGCACCGAAAATTCAAAAGCCGCAGTGATTTTAGCCAGATGCGCCGTTTTGGGACCCGCAACTACGTTTTTAGGATCATAGTTTCACCTTAACTACTCACCGGATTTTTTGGATCATACGCGTCTTCTTCCTTGCCAACCCCCTGATCAGGGGTGCTTTTTAGAGCGAGTAGTTATTTCCGCTTTTTCCTTCAGAAAAAAGCTCGTTATGCCGAAATCAAGGTAGGTGGTAATTGTTTAGGGCGTCGCAGTGTTTTTGGTAAGCTGCTGAGACAATTAGTAAAATATTTTTTACCACAGAGGACGCAGAGGACACAGAGAAAACCCCATAATTGCCCATAAAATGGCCGTTCTCTGTGTCCTCTGCGTCCTCTGTGGTGATAAAGAACTGCGACGCCCTAGTAATTGTTTTGGTTAGGATTTAGTTTAGTGGGGAGATTGGGTTCAAGCGATAAATAAACTTCGTTTGATTGTCGTATCAATTTATCCAAGGTTTTCTCTAGGTGGATCGATGAAGGTAAAAAGGAGCCTAAATTCGTATTTAATCGGCACAAACATTATCCTTGGATTGTTCTCTTATTGCCTGATCATTTACATAATCGCTCTTCCAACGACCGCGTCTTACTCTTCTCTTCTAATCTCACCACAGCTAGCTTTGGGTCTAATTATGACCCTCTGCTCGATCTCCTCAGTGACGATGTCGATCTATATTTTGAAGAGAGAGGTTTTAAATCCGATCAGAAATTTAGCTTCCGTGATGAAGACGATCTCGGCGACAAGCAATCTGAGTTTGCGTGTCCCAGGCAAGCACTCTGGTGATGTCGCTGATCTCGTGAACGCTATCAACGAGCTACTCGATACTACAGAGGCCGCCTATCTCGATATGCTCAAAGCTCGCTTCGAGGTTGAGAGCGCCAACAAGGGCAAATCACTTTTTGTGGCCAAGGTATCACACGAGCTACGCACACCAATTCACGGGATCACCGGCATGCTCAGGATCCTGCTAAAGCAAGAGACGGCTCCCGGGAAAAGGCAGTATATCCAGATGGCCCAAGATTCAGCGACATCCCTCCTTGAGACGATCAACGAGATCCTTGATTTCTCGAAGATGCAGAACGGAGAGCTCTCGCTTGAGAACGAGAGTTTTAGCTTGCGGCAAACAATCCGTTCCACCATTGAACATTTAGTCCCACGCTTTGAGGAGAAGCCCGGGCTCACTCTGTGTTGGGATATTCAACCGGATGTTCCGGATCAAGTGATCGGAGACGCCGCGCGCGTGAGAAATATCTTGGTAAATCTCCTCGGTAACTCGTTTAAATTCAGCGAGAAAGGACACGTGAGGCTCGATGTTAGCACCTGCGCTTTAGCGGATGGATCAGGTAGGGGGGTCAAATTTAGTGTTTCAGATACAGGTATAGGTATATCGGCTGGAAAACTAAGCTCAATATTTGATCCATTCACAACGGCAAATGAGGGGACAGCCCGACTCTACGCTGGGACTGGATTAGGTCTAGCAATCGTCAAACAAATAGCGGAGCGAATGGGCGGCTCGGTTTCCGTGGAATCCAATTTAGGTGTCGGATCTAACTTCTCCGTCGCAATCCCCTTAAAGATCGACGCCAGTGCGACTCAAACCGCGCCGTTTATCCCGAAACCTAGATCGGTAGCTGTAATCGCCACGCCTGGAGCCGACCAGGAAACTGTCGCCTCAGGCTTAGAGCGCTTTGGTTGTCATGTGGAAAGCTTATCAATCGAGGACCATTCTAGCTTCGACAAGCTCGCCCAATCCGGTTCACGATTTGATTTAGTGTACATCATTAAATGCTCAGACATTCTCTTTGACGAATTGACCCCCCTGATGAGAGTTGCGGCCCGAGATGATCGCTCGGTTATACTTTCCGTGCCGTCATCAGAAATAGCGTCAACCGATCGCTTAGCTCGTGGCGATAGATTCTTTGTGACCCTTAAACCTACCAGCGCTCTTGATCTTCTTTTAATAGCCGATGGGCAATTAGCCCCAAGCAACTCCACCCCTGAAACAGACGAAGCTACCGAGAAAGCCACTCGCAGGCTTAATATACTCATAGCTGATGACGCCAAGACTAATCGAATCATTTTAAAGACACTTCTGGAGGAAGCTGGCCACTCAGTTGATGTTGTTGAGAACGGCCAGCAATTACTTGAGCGGATCTCCTTTAAACCTGAACTAATAGCGGAGCAACGACGGTCGTACGATCTTGTGTTAACCGATATTCAAATGCCTGTAATGGACGGGCTAACAGCCGCTCAAAATTTTAGAGAGATAGAACGCAAATCCAACTCGTCCCACAAGCTACCTATAGTAGCCGTTACCTCCTACGCTTTTCCTGAGGAATGCTCAAAGATGTTAGCCTCTGGCATCGATCACATACTGACTAAGCCGATAAATCCCAAACGCTTGACGCGCCTCCTGTCTCAGATCTCATACGACACAGAGCGCGAAAGCTCTAACGAGTTTAACTACCAAAGTGACAGCGATATAATATCAGAGCTCTGTGAGCTAACTGAGAATCTAGCCCTAAGAGTGAGCGAGCTTAATACCGAACTCGCCGAAATGATGCCCGCGGAAGCGATCTCGTCAATAGTTGATATTCAGGGGGTCTTTGAAAGGTCTGGTGATTCTCTGAAACGCACAGGACTAATCCTTTCGGGATTTATGGAATCGTTTAGAGAGCCGCTCAGTTATCTAGAGGAGGCGACCCTACCCGTTAGTGACCAGCAAACTTTTAGGAGGCACGCCCATTCTCTTAAAGGATTACTACTTGATATTGGGGCACAAAACGCCGCGAATCTAGCGGCGGAGCTAGAATCAAAAGCTTTAAAGTCGCCTGATACTATCACGACTGAAGAGATAACTAAGTTAGGATGCGCGACGCGCGAAGCCGCGACAGTAATAAACGAAATACTAGGCGCCCTACCATCTCTTGAGGTATTCTCGGCCTTGCCAGCGCTTGATGAGGCGCTGGCGATACATTAAGGAAGGCCGGCGGCTTTCTAGCTAATCCGTCACAAAGCGCGCGCGACTTCCGCGCGACCCAGGAATCACTTCCAACCTGAACTTAATCATCTCTTTTAGATCCGGCACATGTGAGATAACGCCGACCAATCTTCCTCCACTCCTCAAGTCATGCAGCGCCTGAAACGCCATCTCTAGCGCCTCTGGATCTAAGGTGCCAAACCCCTCATCGATAAAGATAGTCTCCATCTGGATCCCACCGGCATGCGCCTGAACCGCGTCAGCTAAACCAAGCGCCAGGGATAATGACGCCAGAAAGCTCTCGCCTCCTGATAATGTAGCCACAGATCTCTTGCTGCCCGAATAATGATCCAGGATCTCAATTGCCAGACCGCCCTCCTGTCGCCGATCACCTACTTCAACCGAACGGTGCATCTCATAACGACCCCTACTCATCCGCTTCAGGCGCGCCGTCGCGAGGGATAAAACGTTCTCAAGTCTCGATGCCAAGACATAAGATTGATAAGACATTTTTAGAGCGTTGTCACCTTGAGCCATATTAGAGACTCTTCCAGCGCTACTATACTCTTCCTCAACAAGCTTTAGACGCTCTTCTATTTCGCTTAACGCTTTAATTAAATTATCGAGCGTGGATAACTCCCCAGAGACACAAGCCACCTCCTTAATATTGGACTCCAGATCTCTCTGAAGTTCCTCTAGTCGCATCTTGATCTGCTCAATGTTTGGTCTCTCACCCTCTGGTAAGCTAGCAACAGCTCTCTCTAATCTGTCATCCGCCGCCGCGCGCTCTTTAGTGTAGATCTCAAGCTCTCTCCGCATCTGATTGAGCTCCTCATAAGTAGCCACTATCATTCTCAACTCGTCTCGTGACGCGATGCCACAGGATAGAGACTTCTCAGACAGCTCATGCTCACTCTTTGCTAACTGGGCCTGCTTACTATCCAGAGTCTCTTGAACCTCACTCTCTATAGCGCTATTGGTCGCCAGCTCCTCATTTACTTGATTCAGCGCGATTTGCGCAGATTTCAACTCATGTTTAGCCGCCTCTATCTTATTTTCAGTTGATTCCTTAAGTCTCTCGAGCTCGGCTAAGCTACTTATCTCTAGGGGGATCTGTTTTCTTAAGAGATCTATTCGAGTCTGAATTTGCGCCAAGCCATTTCGTGCTTTTTCCTCCTCTTTTGCCGCGTTCTCAAGCCGAACTGTCATGGCATTTCGATCGTTTATCAACCGTGATTTTCGATTTTCTAATCCCTCAAACTCAGCCTTGGCGTCATTACAGCTCTTCAACTCCCTCTCTTGGGACTCCTTTTGAGCCATTAAATCAACTAAAGATTTCCCGCTACGCTCCTTAAGGGAATTAAGCAAGCTCTCTACTTTGCCTTGAATCAAGCTTAACACCCCTTGAGCCTCTAGACGCGCCTTATCTCTCTCGTCTAAGGCGTTGCGCGCGGCATCTAGGGCATCACGCGCTTTTGACATATCGTCGTCTAATAAAATCTCTCCCTCATAATCCCGTGGAGATGGATGGCTGGTCGAGCCACACACAGGACACGGCTGGTTAGGCTCCAATGATTTAGCCAGAGCCGCAGCGCGCGAATCCTCCCATATCTGTCGCAACCTCTTTTCGTGAAGTTCAGCTTCCATCACCGCGCGAGCAGCGCTATCACGAGCACCAGACTCTAGCTCGAAGGCCGCCCTGGCTTTCTCCTCATCTCGTCTCGCCTTCTCAAGAGCCTCAAGATCCTCGATCTCTTTGGTGATGATCTTTAATTCGTTGGGCAAAGCCTCTAATCTATTTATCTTGGTAGCCAAATCGGCTTCCCTCTTCAATAAATTATCAAGCTCCTCCTTCGCATCTTTCTCTCTTCGCCGCAGCTCACTAAGCTCGTCTTTTGTCCAATTCGCCGCTTTGATAGCTCCCTGCAGCTTCTCATTCTCACGCTCCAAGTCATTGACCACAGACTCAAGGGCACGGAGCTTGGCCAGCTCGGAATCTAATTCGTTCCTCTCGCTATTCCTTGATTCTTCTCTCTTTAACGCCTGCTCCGCGGATTCCCGCTTGATTTTAAGCTCACTCAAAACGGCGCTGAGATTAACGCTACGCTGATTAAGTTTAGCGACCTCAGTAGTTAGCTCGCTGAGCGCCGTCTCCATTGAGATTAACGGAGCGGCTCCCTCATAAAGCCTGACTCGCCGCTCAAGGCCTGATATAACTTCGCGCTGGTTATCCAACTCCTTGACCGCTGCTGCAGCTCTGTCCCTTTCAGAGAATTTATTATCTATCTCTATCGCCGCAATCTGAATTTGTTTCTGCTTCTCCAGCAGTTTTTGCAGCTCATCTTGTCGCGACTCGGTCGCCCGCTGAACGATTCTAAGAGAGCTCATTTTTTCTAGCACCTGTTCTTGGCTCTCAACTTTATGCAGCTCTAACTGACCCTCTCTCTTGTCTCTCTCTGTTTTAATTTCACGCGACAAAGCCGCCGCTCGATCTTTAAGCCGCCACTCGATAGCTCTGTAATCAGCGGCTTGGAAAAGGGTTTCAAGAATCCCCTTGCGCTCCTTTACATCCGCTAAAAGAAGCCGTCTAAACTGACCCTGTGGAATTACTATCAACTGACGAAACTGCTCGGCGCTAAATCCTAAGATCTCGATTATCTTCTCGTTTACCGCTCGGGGCTTAGTGGCTAGCACCACACCCTCGGAATCATCAACAACTCCGCTCTGATCCCAAAGAGTCGCTCGGGTTTCAAAACTCCTAAGTCCCGCCCTTTTTGCTTGCAGTTCCTGCTCGGGGGATCTTCGCACTCGAAAACGTTTAGCCCCTACGCAAAACTCAAATGTAACAGAGGTCTCCTCGGTTTTATCAGCTAAATGACTCCGTAGCTCAGTAGGCTTACGCTCATCCCCGCTTGATTCCCCGTAAAGCGCGAAGCTCATAGCGTCTAATAGAGTTGATTTACCAGACCCTGTCGGCCCATGAATTAGAAATAATTTTCCATCTCCTAGCTCGGTAAAATCGATCACCTGCTGGTCGGCGTAACAGCTAAACGCGCGCATTTCGATCCGAATCGGCCTCATTCGCTAATGCCCCCTTTAGCAGACTCTTCAGCTCTCTGGTGCATTGCGGCGTCGAACGCCTTTAAGTGCGCGTCCTCTGGCTCTTTGTTCGTCACATATTTTAGGAAATCGCCAAAGAGATCTCGTGGACTCTGCCTTAGGTTAACAGAGATAGCGTTTTGCGGGTCTATTAAACTCTCAATGTTAACGCGGCGCATCTGCAAGATATTTGGATATACCGCTCTGAGTTGTCCCATAGCGTCGATAATCGCGCCTGTGTCCGTAATTTCAGCCAGAATATAGTCCTCTCGATTTAACGCGTCACCTTTAAGGATCTCGGCGAACATCCCTCTCACAATGCGGGCGTCGCGTTTATAAGAGATAGGAATCTCTTCTATGCTAACTGCACCGTCAGCCGCTAACTCCACCAATGAGAATGACTTCCTGTGCGACACCTCAGAGAACGAATATTTACAAAGAGATCCCGAATAACGAACTCCATCTCGCGCGATAGCCTGTGGCTCGTGGAGGTGGCCGAGCGCCACGTAGTGAAAGTGATCAAAGATAGCAGCCTGCACCCTACCACTACCTCCAACAGAGATCGGCCGCTCAGACTCACTCTCACGCCCCCCATCAACAAAGGCGTGCGCCACCGCCACTCTTCTGGCGCCTGGGCGCGTCGCGTCAAGAGCCACTTGGCAGGCGGCAGCCAGTGCCTCCTGTGGATTTTGAATTGACTCATCACCTAACACCTGACGTGCTACCGCGGTCTCGAGATAGGGAAGCAAAGCAATGTCAACCGCGCCATACTTATCCTCTAGACGGACTATCGACGGAGATTTAGTGAACGAGCCACGGATAAATATCCCATTACTCTCAAAGAGACCGGAACCGAAATCGATTCGCTCTGGAGAATCGTGATTGCCAGCTATGATTAACACAGGCTTTTTAAAGTCTGTGTTTAATCGATTAAGGGTCTGATTGAATAGAGCAACAGACTCAACAGGCGGCAAAGCTCGGTCGAATATATCTCCCGCGACGATCAGGCAATCGGGCTTAAGTTCCGCGAGAGCGGCGAAAAGCTGATCAAGAACCAGTGCCTGGTCCTCAATCATAGAGACACCATGGAGCTGCCTACCAAGGTGCCAGTCTGCTGTGTGGAGGATGCGCATAAAAAGTTACAAATAAGCCATTCGTGAACTGACTCGCTTTAAGGTATATCACTAAGGCCATGGGCGGCAACCGATGGAGGGGGATGAGAAGCTAATTTGGTGGGGGTGTGTCATGGGGTGAGACAGTGGGGCAAGAGAATCTCTCCGACCCTGGTGACAGCCGCCCCGCATAAGGTGATTTGCGTGCCTTATTATGTACTTCTGCTGGGTCCTATTTAGATTTGGCTGGGGAATGGCCAGCTTGATAATCGCGCAGAAGACCAGGTAACATGGCTTAATTCACAGCCTCATGTTCTAGCGAGATTTTTCTATGGTACGCGACTCTCTATCCCCGCTAATCTTTGTCCGGTTATTCTTACTATGCCTAAGCATCCTGCTACACCCTAGCAACCTGCGCGCTCAAAACTCGAACGAGATTAGGATCGGTGTTATGGCGCCAACTACTGGTGATTACGCGTCCGCTGGCGAGGAGATCCAGCGCGGCATCACTATCGCTCAAGACCAGCTTCGATTAGAGGGTATTCAAACTAAGATCTCTTTTGAGAACGCTTGCCTACCGGCGCAAGGAGTAACAGCTCTTAGAAAGATGCTGGACAAAGACAAGATCGAAGCAATCGTGTCTAATTACTGCGTAATTACGCTTAATGCGATACTTCCTATAATAGCGAAGAATTCGGTTATTACCTTTCAGAATTCTAGCGTTCCCGAGAAGCTTATCACCTCATCCCCTTTCACCTACGCCACTTGGCCATCCATAGAGCAAGAGGTAGGGGCGATGATCGCCGCCGCTGGAGATGAGTCGATTAAGCGCCCTGGTCTGATTTACTTAGAGTCCCCGTGGGGAAGTGGTTACGCCGATGCTTTCCGTGACGCTCTTTCAAATAGAGGAATAAAACCGCTAGTCGATCTATCTCAGGGGTTTGATGTTCACGATTTTCGCTCGGAGACTACAAGGCTAGCATCAACTAAAAGCTCTATGATACTAGCCGCGCACACAGGGGCCGTGATGGCAAGTTTCTTAAAACAGGCACGGGTCATGAACATTCAAGGAAGCTCGATCTTTGTGCCAAGCGACAACGATGATCAAGCTATCGTCTCTTCGGCTGGAGTCGCCGCCGAAGGAGTATCACTCTTCTCGACCGAGAGCCCAAAGGAGAGTCCCGCGAGATCACGCTACAGATCTGAATACGAGAAGCGTTACAAGAGATCTCCTGATCCCTTAAGTCGCCACGCCTATGACCAACTAATCCTAACAGCGCGGGCACTCTCAGAGTGCAAGCGAGATATCTCGTGTGCGCGAACTCGTATAGAGGCGACCAGTAATTACGATGGTGCTAGCGGCCAGTTCTCGATGACAAGTAAGCGAACTCCCCTGCGACCACTGTATCGCAAGCAGGTGCGTGATGGGGCGTTTAGGTTTGTGGAGTAATGAGTCCGACTCTCTTGGGCACGAGGAGATTTTAGTATTCTCTTTTCACCGGGACTCTTTCCTTAGTGCCTACCTATGCTTGCTAATATACTGCCAACATTTTTCTGGCGGGCGATTCAGGCCGCCAGGCTGGTCTGACGCTAGTCAGATTGCCAACTAGGAAAATCATCCTATTTTTGCTGTTCTGAATTCAACTCAAGCCCTTTTAAAGAACTGCGATTGGCCAATAAGATCAAACTTTTAACTCAGGGTGCAAAAAGCAAACGGGACACCAGTGACCTTAATTCAGAGATGAGCATGTGCAATTGAGCACTATTCCCTCAAGTAAATAATTGGTGGGAAATGAATATTTTTCTTGCATCCGAGCATCCAACGTAGGTTATTTTTGAGATGTCGATAGCACCTGATATCGGCGGCAGTAGTGCCAGCACAAGTTTTATTGTGTTGGCAGAGATGAAAACAGGTGTCCGCAGCAGCGCGCAAGCGCTCTGAACCGCAGTACGACTACGATAGCTGGAGCGCCTATGAAGACCCCGTGCCTTACCTGCGATAGTACCAGACATTATTTATGTAGATATTTCTGCAGTGTTTTCAAACTGCGGATGGGGTCTCGATGCCGAAATTCAAGTTATATTCGGACTATAAGCGCGGTATTTGTCGGGCTTTACCTTCTACTGCTCACACCAGTTTCTCGGGCTGATGTAATCACATCAGATACCATTACCCACTTTTCGCTTTCAGGTAGAACACTGCAAAGCGCCGTCGCCTGCAATGCGCTCCAGGGAACACGTCGGCTCGGCACTCTCAGGTTCAACTCTGGAGCACCGGCACCCATCGTGCCGGGAGCGCTTTTTTCAGAGCTATCCCCGTCTGCGGCGCAGCAGATTAAGAAGCTTGAGAATACGATCAGCTCTACGGCGCGACAGGCACGTATCAAAAGGCCCGCTAAAGCCAAGCGGCGATTCATTCAGAGACTTAACCAGGCTCGCGCTGAACTCGGGAAACTTTCAAATTTAGTTCAGTGGTGCGAAACCTTTGCGCCGATCGTGGCAAATCCTGGCGGACAACGTCCACCGGGACAACCGCCTTATAACGGTTCACCACGCCCAGCACCACCTTCTAATCCCTCGCCACAGCCTCCAATCCATAACGGAGATGAGTTCCCTCGCGTTGAGGACCTCTTGGGAGATGACTCACAAGAAGGGCAGTCATTCGAGTGCTCGAGCGTAGTTCAGGGAACGGTCTCAGGTGATACCTCCGCGATCGTGACACTCGGCAACGACGGTTGGCTGCGAAGTCAGGATTCCGCTTCGGGCACATTTACCTTTACCGATGTACCAGAGGGAACATACCTTCTAACGGCTGAACGTGCCGGCTACTCATTCGGACCTGCACACAAAGTGGTTGTTCGAGCTGATGGCAATTGTCCAGATATCTCCTTTACGGGCAGAGCACTCAAGACACCAGGAGTATACGCATTCCGGTGGCGCGAGCGCGAGTTGCTTCGAAGCGGAACAGAACAGGCATCTCTGATTGCAGCCAATACCGCTGACCAACCGCTCGTCGCCAAATCAGCGAGCCTCCTTGACTCAGCCAATGACGGCAACCAAATAATCAAAGCAGCATCCAGCCCCGAACTTGAACTTGCTGCTCAATACAAGGTGCGACTCGACTCCAGCGAGCTGACCTGGAGTAACGAGTATAGTCAGAGGCTGCTTGAGTCATTCAGCGGAATGTGGACCTCCCTGGAGGTAAAACCAAGTGTGTGGACTCTAACAGAGGAGCACCTCAATAAAGATATCGAATTTACCGAATCTGACCAGGAAATCCGGGTACGCATCTCGGCCGGAGCGTTTCGATACGCGCAATTAGGCCCTGCCCCACGCCCAGGTGAAAAGGGGGAGGTCCTTTCATTTAGATTGAGCGCTGCTTTAATCCGTTTTGCCAGCCGAAATGGTCGCAATCGCGGGGTCATTGAGTCCGTGCTGATGAACCAATTCGGTGTCTACGTATATGACGATCCGGTAATGGCCGCCGGGCTAGCCGCAACGACGACCAGGGAGAGCACTGCGGCATTCCAGAGGTTCTCCGGGGAGGAGCTCATCGCCATTACCTCTGCTCTGGCAAATCTTCCGCGAATGAATGCTCTGTTACATCATGCTTTGGCCATTGTGCGACGCGCCAACGGAGTACCGAATCCTACTTTGCCGGACTCTCTGGCGGTAATCCCGTATTCAGGACTGCGTAAAAACCAAGCGACTACAATGCCATACCTCGAATACAATCGAGAAGCGTTTAGAATCGCACAAGACGCCGATTCGATCTTCGAAACCCCAACGTTTAATTCGCTGCATCCATCCCTTGAGCCGCTCCTTCTGGGAACCCTAGCGGCGTACGGGGAGATCGTTTGGTATCATAGCCCCAGTGGCAGTAGCCTTAGAGAGGAGTGGACAAACCTTGGGGGCTGGGCGGCTAATCTATTCACGCAAGAGTGGACGTCGACCGATCCAACTCAGGTAGGCTCGATGTTGCCATACGGGGTCCGCCTGTATAGCCCTCAGGGCGACTTTGCGACTTCTCTGGCTCAGTATATCTCGGCTCCCAACGAACTCGCCTTCAGATCTCCGAGTCGATTCGAATTCATTCGAACAAGGGTAATGCACGGGCTCAGATATGTCCGAACTTTCAGAGATGACCTGAAGGTTCCGGTGTATAACCTGCGCCCCGATCTCTCACTGCCCGGCAAAGTGAAGGAAGCATCAATAGTGATCAAGGGCGAGCGAAATGAAACTAAGAAGTACCAGCTCAATATAAAACTGCAAGGAACTGATCCGATGTTACACGGCGCTAACTTCGCAACTGCATGGCTCAGACTAGTACCGAAATCGTCTTCACCTACTCCCAAAGGTGAGAGAGATCTGAGGATGCACTTCTATCCCGTTAACCCTGATCCAACGTATGGAGCCTCGCTTGAGCTTGTAGCTAGAGGAGAACTGCCAAAATTTATCGCCGGCGGTTACTATGAACTGCGGTACATCGGCATTGCAGATATCGTTGGTAATGTTCGATTTCAGTACAACGATGTGGGCCTAGGATTCTTTGTCGACAATGACGAAACTCCACCGGAGCCAGCAAAGCTTGTGAAAGGAAGCACGACTCTTGCTGTAACCGAGACTGAGGTGGAAGGAGCACGTGTTCCAGCATTTAAGGTACAGTTCAGGGCTACAAACCCTGAGCGCCTTCTTGGTGTCGGAATTAGCATCGACGGCATGCGGGGAAATACCGTTAATTATGTATCGAGAAACGCCTGGGACTACGCTGTTGCGGGTGACCAAGTCACGATGACTATACCGGTCTCTCCGCATATTCGTTCGGATGAGTACGGCATAAGCTGGATACGACTTCAAAGCGTCGAGGGGGATGAAGTGTTCTATTTCAGCAGGAATATCGAGACAAATGACTCATCGTACGAGTTAATTCCGCTCGTTACCGTGACTAATACAAATGAGGATACTACCAGACCGGTTATAAATCTTAACAGGATTAAGGTAGAAAGCACCCCTGAAAACCCCGAGGCACCAAACGGAGCAACCTCCATGGTCGTTACTATGTATGGAAAGGACGAACTAGCTGGTCTAAGCGACTTGATATTCTGCCTGCGAAGTCCTTTGGACCGGGTGTCATGCTACGGCCCTGAGATCCGATCCTCTCGTTCGGTTCTCCCGACGGGCACCCCAGACTACGAGGAACTCAAAACCTACATTCGGCTACCAGCTGGCTCAGTAGGAGGAATCTGGGGTATCGACTACATCTACCTCTTCGACAAGGTAGGTAATCGGGAGGATCACGCACTCTCGGAGATCGTCAAGGTGCCGGTGGAAAACAAGATGTAATAGAGCCCCTGGTACAGGGTTACTTCTAAGCAAGCGAGGCTAGGCGCTGGCACTGTGCCATTTCAGAGTCCATAACTACCCCTCGCCAGCCTCCCTTTTTTAAACCAATACCAGATACAGCTTGACATCACTCGGAGATCTGGGGGAAAATTCCGAGTATGGTCAAAAGACTTCTCAACCTATCGACTTCACAGAGTTTCTTTCTATTTGGCGCTCGTGGTACAGGCAAAACTAGCCTTGTAAAGAGTCATTTCGAGGTCAATCAGCGACCTCAGGAGGTCTTATACCTTGACCTATTAAATCTGGACCTCGAGGCAAAATATCAACTAGACCCAGAGATGCTCTTCAAGGAGCTATCAGCTCTCTCACCTAAGACTAAGACAGTAATTATCGATGAGATCCAGAAGGTTCCAAGATTATTAGATGTTATTCACCGCAAGATAGAAGATTCCCATTTAAGGTTTGTATTAACGGGCTCAAGCGCCCGCAAGCTTAAATTAGGCAGCGCCAATCTGCTGGCCGGGAGAGCGGCCGTATTCAATCTTTTTCCTCTGCTCGCTATCGAGCTGGCGGAGCAATTTGATCTTCAAAGCACTCTGATGTTTGGCTCTTTGCCCAGAGTCGTTAATTTGGCGGAACCCGTTGAAAAGAAGCGTAGCTTAAGAGCTTACGCCAACACCTATCTTAAAGAGGAAGTTTGGGGAGAGCAGTTAGTGCGAAAGATCGAACCTTTTCGCCGATTTTTGCAGGTCGCCGCTCAAACTCACGGGCAGACGGTTAACTACATCAAAATATCGAGGGATGTCGGAGTAGATGACAGCACCGTTCGCTCTTACTACTCGATACTAGAAGATACATTAGTGGGATTTTTTCTCCAGCCCTATGCGGGATCAGAGAGGAAAAAGCTGCGAAAGTCACCGAAATTCTACCTATTTGATAATGGCGTGAAAAGGGTGCTCGATGGAAGTATCGACTTTGATTTACAGCACGGCTCGTTTGAATATGGTAATTTATTTGAGCAGCTAGTGATAGTAGAGATTCTTCGACGCATCTCGTATTTGGAGCTCTCCGTTGAGCCTTCATTTTTAGCGACGGAGGGTGGCTCTGAGATTGATCTTGTCCTGGAGCGCTCCAGTCGCGTCGAAGTGATGATAGAGATAAAATCGGGAAGTAAAATTGATAACAGTGACCTGAGACATATCAAAGCGCTCGGGCCTGCTTTCAAAGGCGCCAGTTGCTTTTGCTTGTACGGCGGAAGCGTATCCTATCTCGATGGAGAGGTACGGGTAGTACCTTGGCTGGAGGGAGTTGAGCAGGTTTTGGCGATTATTCAGGGGCGAAGATAGGCTAGCTAGGCGCTGGAAGGCTGAACTACTGAAGTAAATCTTAAGTAACTCCGCGCCAGTGTCAATCCGTGCCAGTGTCAATCACACCAGTGTCAATTACCAGTGTCCTATAGACACTCATTTCCCCTTAAGCACCTCTGCCTGCTCCCCTACACCGCCCCAAACACCCTCTCAATCTTCTCAAGACCCCAATCAAGGTCAGTCTTGGATATAATCAACGGCGGCGCCAGCCTTATCGTTTGGACATGGGTGTCTTTGCACAAGACACCCTCTTTCTTTAGCTTCTTGCAGAAATCCTTCGCTGTTCCCGCGGCTGGATCAATATCGACTCCGATCATTAATCCTCGTCCACGAACCGCTGTGATGTACTTTGAGTTCATCGCCTTTAGACGCTCTAGCATATAAGCCCCAAGCTCGGCCGAGCGACGCTCAGGTTTCTCCTCGCGAACGATCGCCAACACCTCTCGCGCAATCGCGCATGCGAAGGGATTACCACCTAACGTGCTACCGTGAGTGCCCGGTGTGAGAACTTTCATTATATCGTTGTTGGCTATCACCGCTGAGATCGGAACAACACCTCCTCCCAAAGACTTGGCCATAAGATACATATCTGGAACAACGCCCTCGTGGTCACACGCGAAGATCTTTCCGGTTCTTCCAAGCGAAGTCCAGATTTCATCCGCGATCATCAACACATTGTGCTTAGTGCAGCTCTCACGAATGCTCTTTAGGAATCCATCAGGCGGAATAATCACACCACCCTCTCCTAATATAGGCTCAACTAAAACCGCCACTGTATTAGGAGTGATCGCCGCCTCTATCGCCTTGGCATCTCCATAAGGAACGACGACGAATCCAGGCATATAAGGACCGAATCCCTTTCGGCTAAGCTCCGAGGTTGAGAAACTGATGATAGCTGATGTACGGCCGTGAAAATTCCCGCTGGCAACTATTATCTCAGCTTTCCCGTCCGGAACACCTTTAACTTCGTATCCCCACTTCCTCGAGCACTTAATCGCTGTCTCAACAGCTTCAGCCCCGGTGTTCATCAGGAGCACCTTCTCTTTCTTAGCGAGCTCACAGATCTCTTTACACAAAAAACCAACATTCTCGGCGTAAAAAGCCCGACTCACCATAGTTAAGGTATCGAGCTGCCTCTTCGCCGCTTCCACTACTCGTGGATGGCGGTGACCGAAATTAAGCGAGCTGTAGGCACTTAAGAAATCGATGTAGCGCTTTCCTTCTACATCCTCGACCCATACCCCTTCGGCTTTTTTAATCACCACTTCAAGAGGCGCGTAATTATTCGCTGAGTACTTTTCGGTTAATTCAATAATCTCTTGTGAGTTCATACGATCCATTTGAACAAGTTAGAATTTAGCGAACCCTGGAAATCGCGGGAAAGCGATCACATCGCGGATGTTTTGCATACCAGTAATGTACATGAGCAGCCGCTCGAATCCTAGACCAAATCCCGAGTGCGGAACTGACCCGAATTTACGAAGCTCCAGATACCACCAGTACGCCGCGGCATCGAGCCCGAACTCATTTATCTTTGACAGCAGGACATCGTGACGCTCTTCTCTCTGCGATCCACCGACGATCTCTCCTAATCTCGGCACCAACACATCCATCGCCCGAACTGTCTTACCGTCCTCGTTTAGGCGCATGTAAAAAGATTTAATATCCTTTGGATAATTCACAACCGTTACTGGCCCTTTCACATGCTCATCGGTCAGAAATCGCTCATGCTCGGATTGGAGATCAATCCCCCACTTAACAGGATACTCGAAACTCTTACCACTCTTCTCGAGAATTGAGATCGCCTCGGTGTAGTCTAAAGAGGCGAATTTAGCCTCACTAACACTCTGTAGGTTCTCTAAGTGCCCGGATTGCACCCACTCCTGAGAAGCTAGGAACTCAAGGTCTTTCGCGCAGGTATTTAGCACCTCTCGGATCACCTGCTGCACGCACTCCTGAGCCAACTCCATATTGTCCTCTAGCTCGTAGAAAGCCATCTCAGGCTCAATCATCCAGAATTCAGCTAGGTGACGTGTTGTATTTGAATTCTCGGCTCGAAATGTAGGTCCAAACGTGTAGATTTTTGAGAGCCCCATCGCACACACCTCACCCTCGAGCTGACCGGAAACTGTCAAACTAGCTGGCTCTTTGAAGAAATCCTGAGAGTAATCGATCTTGCCATTAATTCGTGGAGGATTCTCTTGATCCAACGTTGAAACGTGAAACATCTCTCCCGCGCCCTCACAATCCGAAGTGCTAATAATCGGAGTATTAAGATAAAAGAAGCCACGCTCGTTAAAGAATCGATGCACGGCGAAAGCCGCCGCCGACCTCACGCGCAGTACAGCTCCCATTGTTGCCGTGCGGGGCCTTAAGTGTAACATCTCGCGGAGAAACTCTAAGGTGTGCTGCTTTTTCTGTAGCGGAAACTCCTCTGGATCAGCCTCTCCTAAAAGAGCTAACTCCTTTACCTGCATCTCATAACGCTGGCCCTTTCCTGGCGATAGCACCAGCTCTCCAGCGACGCGAATCGACGCTCCGGTCTGTAATTTCGGCGCGACCTCCGCATATCCGGCTAAATTAGGATCAATCACTAGCTGCAAATGCGCGGCGCACGTCCCGTCACTCAATTCTATAAAGGAAACTCTCTTAGATTGCCGGTGGGTCTTAATCCATCCTCCAAGCTCAAGGTGCCCTACCTGAACCTTATCCTCAGTAACATCTCGAATTGTTGATAATCTGGCCATGAATAAATAACCTCTCTCTGTCAGGTTTTAAAAACTGTTTTTTGAATCCCCTTATGTGCTGTTAATGCTATTTAACAGCTACCAAGACTCTCCGCGTCTGGGGGCCCTTGATTATACCTCGCAAAACGGATACCGTAACGCCCTATCGCAAACTTATCGGGGTGTAGCTCAGCCCGGCTAGAGCACTAGTTTTGGGAACTAGGGGTCGGAGGTTCAAATCCTCTCACCCCGATTTTTTTGTTTGCAGCTCGTTTTTGGCCCTTTTCTAATCGCTAAAAACGCCTCAGGTGCTGACTTCCACCTGACTTTACACTACATAACACATTAAAAGTAAAAGACTTATTAGCCCTCGATCTTCTGCGCCAGATCTGTATACTAGCGTTCTATTAGGCTGCTTAATCAAGATCGCTCTGGAGCGAAACAGCAAAATGAACAAGCAACGTGTCATTTCGATTGTGGCCATACTGTGCCTGGCTCAGTTGGCGATAATCATCTCAAAGCAGGCAGAGGATAAGAATTCAGAGCTTGGCCGATTAGGAGAGCAGATCTCTCAATCTGCATCCCGGGTTGGAGATCTACTCACACCTTCACGTGCGCGCCAGCAAGGCAACGTAATTCCACCGGCAGATACGATTCTAAAAGGTTCTTCAGCAAACGGATCCAAGGACCGCGCGCTACCGCCCAACAAAGCTTCGCGGCAAGCGCCAACTCGCGACCCATTTGTTCCCTTCTTCTCGGTAAAAGGTGGTCCAAAAGAAACTGACCAAGCTAATCCGCTTACCTCATACGACCTATCTGAGCTAAGAGTTGTCGCGATCGTGCAAAGCTCTCAGGGGACAACTTCAGCCTCAGTTGAGACCAAAGACGGCAAGAGCTTTATTGTAAAGAATGGTACTAAGGTCGGCGCTTACGGAGGAACGGTCTCAAACATCTCGGCAACTACTATTTATATCGAGGAGCCTAGTAGCTCTCTGATTGGAGAGTCAACCAAAGCCACGCGGGAACTCTCGCTTAAGACCGCACAACTACCGAGTGGAATAGCGAATCAAAAATAGTGCGTAGGTATTCAGTAACGCGCTTTATCGCGAACGCCGATTCATTCTCTCAGCGCAATCATTCCATGGCCCGCTCATACAGTTCATGGAATTGATTCCATCATCGATCACAGCGTGTCTGAATGTATGCGTGCGAACCTTAACCCAGGAGCTATCAGCGCGAGGATAAGCGAAAAACCCCACAGCGGCGAAGAGCGCCACGACTCCCAGAGAGGCTCCGATAGCGACGTTTTTACGTCTTACAGGTGACGACACACTACGACTAACTTCCATACAACTCCCCCCGATTTACTCTGCTAATTTCCATGAAGCCTTAGCGCTTAAGCTGGTACAGATTTGCGTAGCTCGGCGAAAATAATGCACAGGCACTATCCACCGTAACTTCACTCAAAACCTAATCAGCGCAGCCGTTTAATCTGGACTTACTAGCTAGTATCGCGCGCATGAACCAGGCATACTAACGTGGCAGCAATTTGTGGGCCGGTAGCGCCTATACGAGATTAAACTATGGATAGCTCTCTCCTCGCTTTTCATCACGTAGCGATAATCGCCAGCGATTATAATCGCTCGAAAATTTTCTATATGAACGCCCTAGGATTCTCCGTACTGGCCGAAAACTACCGAGAGGATCGTGGGTCTTATAAATTAGATCTAATTGGGGCTGGTAATATGCGTCTTGAGATATTCTCATTCCCCGATTCTCCGCCGCGTGTGAGTCGCCCCGAGGCGTGCGGATTACGACACCTCGCCTTTCGTGTCGCTAATTTAGAGAAAGAGGTCGCCCGACTAAAAGAGCTCGGCGTATCTGTTGAGCCAACGCGAATAGATGAATATACCGGAAAAAAATTCGCCTTTTTTGCTGATCCGGATGGATTACCGTTGGAACTCTACGAGGAGTAGGCCTCAGTAATCAGGGGCTTAATTCGCCTCTATAAAACAACAGCCGCCCTACCACAACAAAGCTAATAACCCGACATACATAATCAGAGTTCCAACAATTCGTCGGCCTCTGTTCTTCTCATTAAACAACTTGCCCCCAGCAACGACAGTAAAGATCATCGACATACGCATAATCCCAACGACCACATGAGCTGGCAAGGTCGTCAGAGCTACCATCTTCGCCACCATAAATCCGGTTTCAAAAAAGCCACGTAGAAAAAATGACCCCGCATTTGAGGTCAGATCAACCCTAGCTGAAGGGACACGAAACAGCGCCGGTAACGTAAGGAGTGCGGCGCATACTGTAACCGAGAACGCCGACGTGACAGCCCCTGCTTGACCGACCGCAAGACGATCAAGCGCGCTGTTGAGCGCGAAGGCCAGAGACCCGATAAGCGCATAAATCACGGCCACAGGTTGCGCGACTTTTCCCGTTGTCCGGTCGCGTTTCACAAGCACCAAACCTCCCAGGACTATAAGTACAACCCCAAGCACCTCAGAGCGATGAATTACATCACCTGTGATAAATGGGGAGATGATGGTCAAAAAAAGAGGCGACAACGAGAGCAGTCCGCTTACAAGCGATACATCCCCTTTTTCAAACGCGCGCATCTTGCACCCCTCAGCGCACACATCCGATATACCACGCATAAACACGAGGGCAAGAAACGTTTGTGAGAGCGAGCCACTAGGGAAGCGAGGCAAAACCTTCCCGTAGCGAGAAAGTGGAGGTTGAGTTGATATTCGAGTTTCGTGATGAGAAAAAACCGCAGATGTATCCGCTGAGATACATTGAGGATTTTTTCTCGTCGCGAAATTCGAAGAGCAGCTCAAGATCCGCTTTCGCAGCAGGGAGGGGTTTTGCCTCGCTTCCCTCGGTTCCCCGTACAAGTAAAGGGCTGCCAAGATTATCGCATAGAACGGCAACGCAAAAAGAAATGAGGCAAAGGTAGAGATATCTGGATTGACCTTACTGGCAACGGATTTGCTCACGAGGTCTTTTGCAGTGGCCGCGCAGGCGGCTAGTAGGGTAGCTATGATTCCCATGGGAGATGGACGCTATCATGATCGCATTTTTAATGAAAATAAAGCGGCGCCAATCTGATTAATCGTCAGGATATTAATTCCAACTCTCTCATCCGCCCTGAAATCTGCTCGCGAGCGGATGGGCTTGCGGGCACTAGCGGAAGACGAACCTGACTCGATCCGAACCCCAATAACTCCGTGCCATATTTAACAGGGGATGGGCTCGTCTCGCAGAAGAGCGCCTCACGAAGCGGTTGTAGCGCTAGGGTTATCTGCTGCGCTCTCTGAATATCATCCTTCGTGCAATTGGGCGCTGGCCACCACACCTACACTTTCAGCTAATGCTAGATCTTCTCGGTAACGTCGGAGACTTTCCCGGTGTATGCACTCCTAATAGCCGCGAACTGTATGAGCTTGCATGCCCAAGCCCGTTGCTGCTTCTTAACGGTGATGGCTCACTTGATCAAAGCCCTCTTGGCGATCTCGAAACTTAAATTAAAAAACTCCCCCTCCCATATTGTTGACCTACTCGCCAACACAAGGCGCGGACGCCTCTCCTCCCCCGAGCGCCAGATCCTAGTTGGTCTATTCGGCATGACTCGCGAAAGCATGTGGATTAAGTGGTAGACCCCCACCTAGCGCGCTGTCTGTGAGAAGGCTATTGAGAGTTTATTTGACGATGACGAGGAAGGTCTAAAACAACTAAACCGAAAGTTATTCGATAAAATTAATTCCAGTGGCAAGCTTTATATGACCCACACAGTGCTATCAGGACGCTACACCCTGAGGCTCTCGATTGGACAGACAACTACTACAAGAGATCATGTGCGAGTGGCTCTCGAGGAGATCATGAGCGTTGCGAGAGGGGTTAGGACTTAATTTAGGCCAGGCAGAGGACACAGAGACTCTCCATAATTGCCAATAAAATGGCCTATTCCCTGCGTCATCTGCGCCTTCTGTGGTGAAAAAGAACTGCGACTCCCTATCCTAAGCACCAATTTGCTTACCTATTTAGTCCCGCATATACTTCTTAATAGCCGTTAACATATCCTGAGGACCCTATATGTCAGTCACATTTAATAACGCATCCGTTGACTTAAGCTCACTTTATTCAGATCCCTCGGCTAATGCTCTTGCTTTGTTTTTTAACTTTGCCAGTGGCAGATGTTACCATGCGGCAGATCCTTTACTTGATCAGCTGCAGGTTAATGAACCACAGAAAAGTTGGACCGGCCACTCCTGGGTAACAGTCAACAGATTCGGATTTGAGACAGCTTCGCTCGGAACGAATTGGGCCGTGGATTCTTTTGTAAAAACTCTAGATGATAAATCATCTGTGCTGGATATCGGAGCCGGATATGGAGCTATATCAAAAGCCGCTATCAAGTCTGGAGCCAAAGTCGTCAGCAATGACCTCGCTCTGGAACACTTACTATGGCTGCGGGGTCAAGTAGATGTAGAAGAAAAAACTCGACTTTATTTAAATACCGGACGTTTCCCAGATCTTGATATTGCGCCTGAATCACTAACTCACATCTCAGCCCATCGTGTCTTTCATTTCCTTTCCGGCTCGGAACTGGAGCTAGGGTTGGCAAACTGCTTCAAATGGCTTAAGCCTGGCGGAATGTTCTTGGGTGTAGCTATGTCAGCGACACATGTCCGCTTTCGCGATGCTTTTTATCCTGAATATGAACAAAGAAAAGATTCGGGAGGGCGCTGGCCAGGTGAGTGGTTAGACGTTGCCACCCACTTACCAGAGCAACTACACGCTCTGCCCGACAAACTACATGTTTTTACCCCCGATAAACTAGCTGATGAGGTCACAAAGGCGGGTTTCACAATTACTCAATCCAACTTTATTTCCCTACAACAGTTTGGAAAGTCTGATGAGGGCAGAGATGGGAAGGAAGCCGTTGGCTTCATCGCCTTCAAGGTCCCTGATCCGGCCGCTTCCACACGTGTATGATAGTAGGAAACGCAGCGATACTATCCGCCAAAAGCGCCGCGAAGGTCGCTTTGTTTATGTGTTGGCACCCAGAAGAATAAGCAACGATAACTAAGAAATCACGCCACCCCCTCAGCCCACCTAAACCCCCTGAATCTTAGGCTTGAAGGATACATCCATGCCTAGCTGAGAAAGAATCGTGGTAAGGCTAGATAGGCGCGGGTTGCCGTCTTTTGAAAGCATATCATATAGATTCTCACGGTTGAGCTCAGTAGCATCAGAGAGGGCCTTCATACCACCCTGAGCTATAGCTACATTTCTGATGCCCTCCAGAAAAACATCCGGCCCTTCCTCTAAACAAGCTGTTAAATATCCCGCGGCGTATTCGAGATCTTTCAGTTCCTCAATAAGGTACTCATCGTAATCAACCGTAGTCATACGTTTTGTTCCTTTGGTAATCCTTCCAGAATTCTTTTGCTTTTTCGATGTCGCCATCCTGAGAACCCTTATCGCCGCCACAAAGGAGGATCACAACCGTCCCACCTTCGAGGCCGATATAAACACGATATCCGGGACCAATAAAAAGCCTGAGCTCAGTTACTCCTTCACCCACCGCGCGGTGATCTCCAAGCTAACACGAGCAATTCGTGCCTCGATTGCTTGTTTCCCTCGAACATCCCGCAGACTTCTCATCCATGTCACAAAAGGACGCTCCCCGCTTTCACGCTGGTATATCCTTATAGCCCTTCGCAGAACCTCCATGTACCTCCAGTGTAGGTTAAAACCTACATAACCGCAAGACTTTTTCTTTATCCTCCTTAGGCGGCAATCTACCTCTGCGCGAGCGCAAGCAGATACGCACTTCCCCTCCCCCTCACCCCATCTCCCTCCCACCACGAACATACCCAGAGCTCCCATGAATCACGGACGCTAGCCGATCTAACGAACGATACGAGACAGCCTCCGCTACAACATCTTCTGTAATAGTATCCTGCCCAGCGAGATCAGCGATCGTCGCTGCTACACGCAAAACTCTGGTGTAACCCCTAGCACTGATCCCGATCTTTTTAACGGCTTGAGTTAATAAAAGCCTGGCGCCATCTGTTATGACTATTCTTGTTCTTAAGGCCCCATCACCGAGTTGACTGTTTAATGTGCCCTGACGAGCAATCTGTCTCTCTCTCGCGGCCATAACAGAGCTGACGATATCCGATGAGCTATTTGTGGTCACAGGTCGCGCCCACACTAAATCATCGACATTCACCGCCTCTAATTCAACGTGCAGATCGATCCGATCAAGAATTGGCTGCGAGAGTCGGGCTAAATAATCACGCACCGCGTGGTGCGAGCATCGGCATATTCCCACCCCCGATCCTAATCTTCCGCACGGACACGGATTCATCGCGGCTATCAATTGAAAGCGTGCTGGGAAACTTACCGAAGCCTTAGCTCTAGCGATCTGTACCCACCCGGTCTCCATCGGTGAACGCAGCGCCTCAACCGCACTCCGTCTAAATTCAGGAAACTCATCCAAAAAAAGAACTCCGTGATGCGCCAAGCTCACTTCGCCGGGCCGTGGGCCAGCCCCTCCACCGATCAGACCGGCGTCACTTACCACATAGTGCGGAGTACGCACGGGGCGAATTCCAGCCAAGACAGAGTCAGTCTCTTGTCCCGCGACTGAATGAATTCGTAAAACTTCAAGCATCTCATCCGACTCAAGCGATGGAAGAAGTGTCGCCATCCGCTCAGCTAACATACTCTTACCGCATCCCGGCGGGCCGATCATAAGAAGATTATGACCACCTGCGGCGGAGATAGCTAGCGCGCGCTTCGCCGCGTGCTGGCCAAGCACATCATCAAGGGTCTTAGATCCAAGTGGTGATACTGGAAGTCTGCGGGGTTGCTGCTCTGGGATCTCAGATCCCTTCAGCACTCGGATCGCCTGACTCAAGTTATTCACTCCTACAACGGTCACTCCATCAACCACGGCGGCCTCGGCGCCGTCTTGCGCCGGAACCAGAATCATCGGCACGCCCTGCTTGACCGCAGCTAACGCGTGAGCAGCGATCCCGGCTGTGTGCTTGATTTCCCCAGATAGGGAGAGCTCGCCGCACGCTGTGACATTCCACAAGGCTTCTTGCGGAAGCGCCCCAACAGCGCAAGCAAGCGCTAAGGCGATCGGGAGATCAAAGCAGGCGCTGTCCTTTCGGATCTCCGCCGGGGCAAGATTGACCAAGATGACTGGGGGGACATCGATGCCGGACATCTCGAGCGCGGATACTATGCGCTCACGAGACTCGCGCACGGCGGCGCCTCCAAGGCCCAAGATAGAGAACTTCTTCTCCCCCTCTTTCATACTAACTTCGACCTGAACGGGAACCGCCTCAAGCCCGACTATGCAACTGGTTTTAGCTGTAGCAAACATGCCTTAGTGTTCGGGACAGGAGAGATGAAAGTTGCGTTAGCTGTCATAAAGTAATTACTGAGCAGATTAACTGCAAACATCCGAAAATCCGGTGAGTAGTCACCGAAGAATGCTTGACATTGGTATATTATACTATACCATAGATGTATATTACATGATCCATTTTCACCTCCCTTTCGCGTTCCTTCGACGGGCCTCTGACCTATCTGAGCGCTCTGTCGCTGACGCCGGTAAAATTTCAAGAGGCACCCTGCGACAAGTAGAGCAGCTTGAAATGAGCAACGTGACCGCGAGATCCTTAAGCCAAGTAGCCGAGCATTTTAACCGAGACGTCGATGTTGTGCTTAGTTGCGCTGAGATCTTCTCAGAGTATTCCAGCGTCGCGCTCTTCTACAAAATTGAACGCGATGGCTTCGACTCCTGGGCAACTCATCTATTCGATTTAGTCGATGAATTCCGACGTACCCTTGATACAAGGCTAATACTCTTGTCACCTCCCAAACAGGCAGACCTCAAGTTGGTAGCTTTAGTCGCCTCGACCGTAAAGGCATTGTGTGATGAAGTAGAGATAGCCGCGCCTAGTTGGGCCCGTAAGAGATATTATTTACCCGTACCGTGGTTTGTCTCTGAAATGAACTCTCTTAAAGCCAGCGCTTTACTTGAATCACCGCTTCCTTATCGCGCTAACAATATATTCGTGCTCAACAATTTTTTGGAGCGCGCTTAACATGCTAAGCAAGAAACGTATAACGGAACTATTTGAGCAGCTAAACGAATTGTTGAGAATTCGCGGCGAGATCGGCGAAGTCGGGATCGTTGGCGGTGCCGTCATGTGCCTAGTATATAACGCCCGCGCCGCTACTAAGGATGTTGATGGGATATTTGAGCCAGCATCGATCATACGAAACCTGGCGAAGCAAATAGCGGAGAGCGAGTCGCTGCCTCCTGATTGGCTTAATGACTCCGCGAAGGGGTATATCATGCCAGGGTTCGCGAAGCAGGAAGTTCTAGCTTTCTCAAATCTTAGAATCTGGGCACCCGAACCCCGCTACATGCTAGCCATGAAGTGTATCAGCGCTAGATGGGACTCGTCAGATCGCAAAGATGTTCTCTTTTTGCTCAAATTACTGGGACTCAAGCGCCCCTCAGATGTTTTTAAAATAATCGAATCATACTACCCAAAGAATCGCATTCCCCCTAAAACCCAGTTCTTGATCGAAGAGCTACTGGAACGATAACCCCCTCTCTTAACCCTGACTATTACCCACATCCTCGGTGATAAGTCTTCACAGAGAGTGTTCAGGACAATAAGTAGGTAAAGCTCTTTCCCAGCTCGCCGTTCTCATTTACTCTTTGTAAAAAAATGAGCAATTCTTTAATCCTAAACAGTTTTTTCACAGCTAGGCCAGCGAAGGGAAGGTATAAGCCGCACCGTCAGTATCCCCCCCTCTGACCGTTCTCGCTGGCCTCTTTGTTTAAATTAAAACCTCAGCGGATCCTTTTTGTACAAAGAGAGCGGCGAGGGAAAAGAGAGGGGAAGTATAAAAGAGGTTGAGTCCTGCCTGGCAGGACTGAACTAAATCCAAGATTATTACCAATGCATCTTCCCTCTCAGCTACCACTTGTGGGTAATAGTGAGCCCCTAACTCGGTACGACTCCTGCTAAGTATCCTGCAGTCACTGAACTGCTTACTAAAATCAACTGGTTAAGTTGCCCCTAAACGGCAGCTATTTCCCTCACTATGGCCGAAGATTCCGCACTACTACTGGCGCAGAGAGAGACGTGGCAAAAGATGCCCGCCGAGGAGCAACGCGAGCTATTAGAGCTAGCTCACGGCAAGGGTCTTGAGGTCTGCTTTCTAACCGCCGTATTCGCCGCCACCTGCGCATACGGACTTAAACTTCCCTGGATCCTGATCGGACTGGCGCTGCTGCTACCGGTTCTGTATCAGGTAGTCATCACACGGATATGGCACGAGGTTAAACCACAGTTAATCGCCAGATATCTAGTCGCCAGCAAAACAGCGGCTAAATACGCTGAGTTTCTTCACGCGCCTGAGAGAGAGCTCAAATTAATCTTTCGCGGCTCAGCTCGCCACGATATCGATGATTTCCACAGAGATCCTAACGATGAATTTGCCGCGGAACACGCTCAAGAGGTCGCGAATGAAGAGGGAAAAGCAAAGGACGTTTGGATAAGCATATTCCCTCAATCGTTAATAATCTTCTCTGAAAATACAGGTGGCGCTAAACTTGAATTCGCAGGCTCACTCATCAACAATTTGTCGATCACTTTAGAGATCCCTGAGGGCCCCGAGGCTAAAGAATCGCCCCAAATACTCGTGATAGAGTCGCGATCTAACAGCGGAGAAAGAACTAAATGGGTGATATCAAGTAGACAGCAATCAGCATTAATCGCCTGCGAGAGAAAATTTAGGTTCTTTGTCCAGAGAGAACTCGCCAGGAAAACCGAACAAGCAGCTACTCCACCTCAGCAGCAAGTCTCTCATGCCCCCTTTGCAGCGAAGCGTTTAGGCGCTAACCTTGGCATAGGGTCTAATCACTAGTCTGTACAATTATGATAGTTTCTAAAGCTTTACAAACTCTTGCGCTCGCAATCGCTGGCGCTCTGCTATTATCAACAAACTCCTACGCGCAGGCCAAGAAGGCGCCGTTTGCTGGTGGCCCCAAAACGGTCTCATCCAAAGAGAACGTTACTGTTTTAATCGATCGCGAAATAACCGACGGAAAGAGCTATATCGTTTTAAAGATTACTGTACCCGCAGACTCTAAAGTAAACTCATTCACATTAAGCGATCCTCCCCGAGTTGTAGTTGATTTTGAAGGTGCCTCTGTCAAGAAAAGCGAGGATCTTACAGCGCCTGAGAATGACGTTATCAAACAGATCCGCATTGGCGCGCATCCCGCGAAGATCCGCTTTGTGCTAGATATGAAACGTGCATCAGCTCCGGAATACGATTGGAAAGCGGGCAAGCGCCAAGCTGTGCTTAAATTTGTAGAGGGCGCGGCTGACACAGCAGCGGCACCAGCCCCAGCAGCCGCGGCGACAAAACCAGCTACAGCATCACCCGCGGCCGCCCTGCCAACTCAGCCACCGGCCTCAACTACGGCGGCTCCATCTGTAGTAACGACCCAGGCAGCTCCGACACATACTCATACTACCATACCCACCGCCGCGCCGACGTTGTCACCAACTCCACAACCGAGTTCGAGCCCAACACCACTACCAGCGGCGACCAAGGCCACGTTATCCGATCTCGAACCGACGGCTAAACCTGAGGTAGTGGCCGCCGCTGGAGTAGCGGCAGGTGCCGCCGCAGCAGCAGCCGCTGTAGCCCCTAAAGATGCGACTGGATCAGCCAGTACAGACCTCGGAGACATTGAGAAAGGCCCAAGACAACCGCCAGTTGCCACCACCTACAAAATTAAGGGATATAAATTTGAATACCTGCCCAACAAGACTCCGGTAGTCAAGATCCTCCTTAATAAACCCACAGCGCAGGCTCAGATCAGTAAGGTTGATGAAGAGACCTACAAAGTGGAGATTAAAGATTGCGGCCTTGAGAATGAGGATCTAGAGCTTCCTCAGTTTCCGCCTCACGATTTCCTCGGGTTTGTCATGGTCATCTCTGAGCTAGTCGGTAAGAACACAGAGATCAGCATAAGCGTTGAGGAGGGAACCGTTTTAGGAACCTCAGTTCATGAGAACGAGATCTGGATTAAGAAGCCTTAGCGTTAGATTTCGCCGCTTTTTAGAATTATCCTCTCGGCAAGAGCAGCGGAGCCAATAATCGCTGAACGCGATCCCAATCCCGGTGCCACAATAAATGAGTCGATGTCATCTCCCAACATCGGGTGACTTATGTATCCGGCTATCATCTTCTTAACCTCTGAGCGTATCTTTGGAAAAAGAAACTGCCCCTCCATCACACCACCACCTAAGATTATCTTCCTCGGAGAAAGAGCGTAGATTGTGTTGGCTAAAGCCATCGCTATATAACGTGCCTCAAGGTCCCATGCGGGATGTTCTGGTGGCAACTCTTCAGCTTTTTTCCCCCAACGTTTTTCAATAGCCGGGCCGTTCGCCAATCCCTCAAAGCAATCTCCGTGTGACGGACACGCGCCAGGAAAAGGATCAACACTTCTATCGTGTGGAATACACATGTGCCCCATCTCAGGATGCGACAATCCATGAAGAAGTCGTCCATCGACCATACCACCACCACCGATGCCGGTACCTATCGTAAAATATACGAAGGTGTTAACTCCTACAGCGGCCCCCGCTACGTGCTCACCGAGAGCCGCGCCGTTTACATCTGTATCGATCGCCAGAGGTATACCTAGAACTCTCAGATACCCCAATAGGTCGCAGTGTCTCCAAGCGATCTTGGGAGTCTCTGTTATGTGGCCATAGAAGCGCGACGTAGGATCTAGATCAACTGGACCGAAAGTACTTACCCCTAAGGAAACGAGCTCCTCTGAGCCATCGCGAAAAAAATCGAGGACTGATTTCAACGTCTCTTCAGGTATCGTCGTGGGTATACGAGCTTGGCGCAGGATATTTCGGTTGGCGTCGACCGTCGCGCATATAAATTTGGTTCCCCCTGCCTCGATCGCTCCAAATGCTCTTTTCATATCAAAACACCCTCAATACGTAGCCTTATACAGCGATTAATACCATAACACATTGAAATTACGTGACTACTCAGCAAATTATCCTAGATTCGGCAGTTAAGGAGGATGACTACAAGAGGTAGCAACTCATTACCAGCTAGCGCTAACAGGACCTAACCTGGTAAAATCAGGGGGAAACCAGGTTAACTTCGCGCTAATTTTAACCTTAGCGCACGCCGATACGGATCTTCATCATAACCATTTGGGTTTAGGGGATAAATCGCTTTCTGAATTATGCTACGCGTCTTAGAGCTACTTCTACTTAATTTCGTCGACTGGTTCTACCAACTCAACTGGATAGTTGGATTACTGACCCTTGGCGTGGGCGCGGCCGCGTGCTTCATGTATCAGTTCGTTATAGCTGGGACAACAACTCTGGTCCGTAATTTCATACCTGGATTAGTTGGACTCCTACTCCTAATCGCTGAGGTGTTGCACGTCGCAGATCCAGAGAGGGTCTTAAGAATTGTTGAGAAGATAATTTACTCCTTAACAACTCCTCATGAGGGCATCGCGCCGATCCCAGTTATCGAGCCTCTTCTGACAGCTCTTATAGCACCAGCTGAAATTCGTTTCCCTCTCGAGGAGGCTTTATTCGTGGCTCTGTTTGGCTATCTCGGCCTGGTCGTCAATTACAGCTTACAGGAGTACCGCAAAACAGGTGTCGTTCTCGGTGAAATGTCCCTTAGAGCTATTTTCAAGGGAAAGGCGCGGCGTCCGCAACGATCGAAAAGTAACGAATTAGGTTCTGGAGATCTCGCTAACACCGAGCAGATCGCGCAATGGACCAGACCGTCCGGCGAACCAGCCGACACAATATTGTACGTGAGCGATCTTCGTGGCAGTGAGGGAACGGCCTTCCAATCAGCTAAACTCGTTATTCCGCGCGGCGAACGTAATAGGCACGTGTTGATCGTGGCGAAGACCGGAGGTGGTAAGACCAGCCGCTTCATTCTTCCTATCCTTTACGGCGATTGCCTCGATCCAGTTAGGTCAACGATCGTTATCGACTCCAAACCTGAGATGTGGCGCCAACTCGCTGCGATGACCAGGAAATATAACCCCGAGAAGAGCATCCTTCTTTTCAATCCACTAGACCGCGCTCGCTCTCTTAGCTGGAATATTCTCGGCAAAATTGACGATGACACCGATTGTAAATTAATCGCCCAAACGATCATATCAGCGACGGACGTACCTGAAGCGAAATCAGATACCCCATTCTTCCGCAATAACGCCCTGGCGATCTTAAACTCAATAATGGTTGGTCTCTTGCATGATGATAACGAGGTCCTCTCAATGCCTCGCATTCACGAAATCGTGCAATCAGGTATGAAGCCACTGTGCGAATGGCTCGAGGCTCATCCTGCTGCTCTGCGCAACACCCGCACGTTCGTTGAACTTGTTCGTTCAGGCTCACAAAACGCCGATACGATCATGTCTGAGTTAGGTATGCGTTTGTCGGCTTGGGACCTCACCGCGATCCGAGCCACAACATCTCTGATGGAACTTGACGTTGAGGACCTCATACAGAGGCCAACTCTATTCATCGTGGAGCTTCGTGAGTCCGAGTTGGAGATGTTACGCCCGATGGCTAACGTGATCGTGGTTGAGATCCTACGGTTCTTGACCAAGAGAGCGGAGCAGTGTCCAGGCGTGCGTCTTCCTAGACCTGTAGGATTAGTAATCGACGAGTTCGCGAGCGCTCTCGGACGACTCCCTGATATTCACGTTAAGTTAAACACTCTACGCTCTCGAAACGTAAGTATCGTCGCGGCGATCCAATCAACGGCGCAGGTTAAAGCTAACTATCAAGACGATTCTGACTCGGTGTTAGCGGGATTCAGCACAAAGATCTTCCTACCACCTCTAGATCTGGTCGACGCTGAATGGGCCTCGAAAGAAAGCGGACAGATGACGATCCGCTTCCAGACGCAGTCAACCGGCGCTAATAGGAAGATGATCGAGATCTTCGCTAGCCGTAACGACAGCACCCAGGAACAGGTACAACAACGCGCTGTGTTAACACCGGACGAGATCGGAAGGCCGACAGATAACATCAGCACATTCTTCATGCCCAACACCCCTGTTTTTCAGGGGCACCTGATTCCGTTCTTTAAAATCCCTGAGATGCTCAAGCGTCTTCAGGAGTTTGACTCAGAGGAGAAAGAGTTAAAACTCCGGACATCCCCTATTGAATATGAGGATAAAGCCCCAGTAGCGGCCGCGGCTGGTGGCGGAGGTGGTGGAAATAGTGGTGGCAACTCAAACAATGGACTCCCACCAGGAATAACAAATACAGCGGGTTGGTCGGCGGAACAAATTGACAAGAAGCTTGCTGAGGTTAAAAAAGTTCTCGACTGGGAAAACACGACCGGCAGCGCTAGAAAGTGGTGGGAAGCATTCGAGAATGAGAACAAAACAAGGATGCCTCTCGTTCTTCGATTAGCCGAGGAGCTTCAGGTGCGAAAGGCTACTGTAACTGAATTCTTCCTCGCTTATGTTTACAGCAATACTGACAATATTCAGGCTAACTTAAGCTATCTCGACTACACCAGGCTTAAGAAAGAAGAGGAGAAGAAGAAGAAAGAGGCCGCTGCAAAGGCACTTCAGGGAAGTAGCTCTACCGCGACCGCGGCTACTGCTAGTCAAGCTACAGCAGCACCCTCGGGTGGAGGCAGGTAAGCGACCTCCGTTCGTACTACCACTCTGTTACGACAGAGAAGAACATAGCATTTACCCAACGCTCATCGTTTCCGAATCGCTTGGCGTGTTCGCCCAAATAGCCAATTTCATAGCGGTCTCGTCCGCTAGACCAAAAGGGACCGGCAAAAATTCTGTTCCGATCATATCCAGAGGTTGGACCTCCGGAGGTATCGCCGATGTGAATCATTACCTCATTAAATACGGCGAGCCCGATCCTTCTATCACTATTAAGAGGGACATTAATCTTAATTTGGAAGCGCGACCTGTTTGCGATGCCCCCTAGGCCCTCTATAAAGCGTTGCTCTTGTCGGAATCTATATTGAGAATCAAAACGTCGTCCGCTCTGAGAGAACGACAATCCCTGCCAGCTCCTGTGCTCATCCCTGAATATAGAGCGGTACTCGGCATCATACAGAAATGGTGTCCAGGCGTATCCTAGAGAGGCCTCCCAGTCAGCCCCCAGCCTTCTGTTTAACGCCCCACGAATTTGCGCTGTCGACACTCGTTTAAGCTCATCTCCAAGCCGAGGTTGCGTCTCCAGGTAAAGGGTGTATGTCTTATTTTTGTCCAGCGCGATTTTAGTAGCTAGCACTGCCCAGAGTTCGGTATCGGTTGGCGTAGCGCTCAGATGCGAGGAGATGATCATGGTGAGCAACGCCCATCGCCAGACTCTCGATACTCTGGCACGGTTGAGTAATTTCATCCTCTTAGATATTCCAGCTAGCTCTTTAGGCTTGCGTAACTACTCACAGGATTTTTTAGATCATTACAGTCATTACATCGCTAAACGGGCAATTTTCGTCCATTTTCTCTACTGATTAGTTGCATACTAGCTAGGATGGACCCCAAGAGCCCGCTCGAAAATGTCTTGAATCACCTCTCGCGTCCCTAGGATGGTCATTAGGCCGATCCTAAGCTAGTATCCGCTCATGGAATCTCCTGGCATAGTCAAACTAATTGGCCACCAACCTCAAAGAGAAGCTCTAGCCGATCTAGTTAATCAGGATAGATTGCCGAGCTCGCTTCTTTTCGGCGGTGCTGCCGGAATAGGCAAAAGACTTGTCGCGCTAGAGTTAGCCCGTCAACTTCTGTGTCTAACTGATGGCGCTGGAAGCATTCCTCCTCAGGGCGGCTGCGGGGAGTGCCAGGCTTGCCGTTTAATCCGGGCCGGAAATCATCCCGATCTCCGCCTTATTGAATGCGGCGCGGAAGATGCCTCAGTCGATCAGTTAAGAGCGACCTTAGATAAACTCAGTCTCAAGCCATTTATCAGCAAAAGAAAGGTGACCATACTAAACGACGCCGATGAGGTCTCTATAGTTGGCGCTAATATCCTTTTAAAGAGTTTAGAGGAGCCTCGCCCTGAAAATTTCTTTATCCTCATCGCTACAACTTCATCACGTCTTCCGCAGACTGTCCTCTCACGATGCCAGAGATGGTTCTTTGATCGGCTCTCAAATGAGTCACTACACGAAATTTTAATGGCGAGAGGCGCGGGCGCTGAGGAGCTGGCTCTTATCCCTCTAGCTGACGGATCTTGCGCCGAGCTTCAATCTATCCGGGCTACGGGCGCTTTAGGAGATGACGTACGTCAGGCTTTAGACGCCGCTTGGCGTGGCGATATAGCACGGATAACGAAAACGGCCCAGGAATGGGGCGCCGATAAGAATAACATCAGGCAGAGGCTAACTTTGCTGAGGGCGTCAATTCGCGAGAGGCTTGTTAACTCTGGGACTAATTCATCCGCAGCAGCTGTTTGGGCGCACGGGCTGCAGAACGCGATCGACGCCGAGTATCTGTGCGTGGATCGGCACGTTAATCCCACTTTGACTATCCTGGAGGTCCTAAAGAGCTGCAACCAAGGCTTGGCGATTAATTACCAAATAACTCCGAATTTCCGCGCTCCGATTTGGGAGAGAATCGGATAGGCTAACTACTCAGCATCTTCTGTAGCGATAACGTCAGCCCCCACCAACAGGAGCAAAGCGTGGCGGAGATTGCGAAAGCCCCATTTTTTAGCTACTCTGCCGACATTATGGAATCAGACATCAAGCCACAATCAAACGCGGCAGAAGCCGTAAAATCCCAATTAACACAGCCAGTACAGGTCGCTCCTGTCGCTACTACTAGCGAAGAGATAGATATTGAGACCTTCGCTAAGATCAAATTTCGTATCGCCACTATTGAGAAGGTTGAGGCGGTTCCAAAATCAAAAAAGCTATACCAAATACAACTAGATTTAGGAGAGATCGGAAAGCGGCAAATAGTCTCAGGCATAGCTCAGTTCTATACACCTGAAGAGCTTGTTGGTAAGCAGATAGTAATTGTGGCGAACCTAAAGCCAGCTAAACTCATGGGAGTTGAGAGTCACGGGATGTTATTAGCGGCATCGACTGATGGAGACCAACAGCTAGCGATTTTAACACCAGACAAGCCAATAGCCGCTGGTTCTAAAGTTCGCTAGTTTAACTTACCTATGCCGTTCGAGGTCATCGACACCCACTGTCACCTTGACTCAGAGCCGTTTAATGACGACTTAGACCAGGTTATAGAGCGCGCGGTCGCCGCCGGTGTTACTAAGATGATCACCATCGGCACTGGATCAGGTTTGGCTGGCGCCTCTCGCGCTATCAATATCGCTAACAGATACCCGATGGTTTGGGCTACCGTTGGAGTGCATCCTCACAACGCTAGTGCCGACTTAGATCTACAACCCCTTGAACAGCTAGCGAATCACCCCAAGGTTGTAGCGATAGGAGAGACCGGGCTTGATTTCTATCGGGATTGGGCTCCTGCCGATGCTCAGTACGAAGTTTTTAAGGCCCAGATCGCTGTCGCCCGCCGGGTTAAGAAGCCACTAGTAATTCACTCTAGAAATGCCGGCGCCCAGTCGCTCGATACTCTGATGCGAGAGTCAGCGGGAGATGTTGGTGGTGTATTTCACTGTTTCTCTGAGGACGTTAATTTCGCTGCCAGATTAAGGGATATCAATTTCCTAGTGTCGTTCCCAGGTCAGCTCACGTTTAAAAAAGCTCATGAAGTTAGAGCTATATGCAAAGATATACCTCTGGAGCAGATTATGGTGGAAACAGACTCACCGTATCTCGCTCCCGAGCCTTATCGAGGAAAGAGGTGTGAGCCGGCATTTGTCGTGGAAACACTAAAGGTTTTGGCTTCGGTTAAGGGCTTGCCTATCGAGCAGGTGGCGGCGATAACAGTAGAGAACTCATTAAGGCTCTTCTCAGGGATCAAGTGATATGTCTCGATATTCCCAAATCACCGTCAAGGTAGAAGACTCCGTAGCGAATGTTACTATAAATCGTCCGCAAGCTAGAAACGCGCTGAACGCGCAAGCGATCCAAGAGCTAACAAACGCCTTCACTAGTTTAGGCTCGGATACCTCAGTAAAGGCAGTGCTTCTGCGCGCCGCTGGCAACGAGGCTTTTTGTGCCGGGGCGGATCTGCGAGAGCTTAAAAGCAATTCATCGCCCGACTCTCGTAGAGTCTTTTTTGAGTCGATCGCTAATTTAGTCAGATCAATCGAGAGCTGCCCGGTGCCTGTTGTAGCTGCGGTGTGCGGCTTCGCGCTGGCTGGGGGCCTCGGCTTAATCGCAGCGTCAGATATCGTAATAGCCGCTGATAACGCAATATTCGGCCTTCCTGAGGTAGGGGTAGGTTTAGCACCGTTAGTCGTCAGCGCGCCACTTACCTACTCTATGAACCAACGTGGCCTCGCTTATCTAGCTCTGACAGGCGAACAGATCAGCGCCGAAGATGCTCTTCGCTTTGGACTTGTAACCAAAGTAGTAAAGCTAGATCAGATCATCGATCAGGCCCAGAAGACCTGTCAGGCTATCGCGAAGAAAGGTCCATCCGCGGTACGACAGACAAAGATAGCACTGCGTGACGCGCGACTAAGCGAAGAACTAGATTTTATCTATCAAATGGCTGATCGCAGCGCTCTAGTAAGCTTGTCGGATGAGGCTAATGAGGGGATGTCGGCTTTCTCGGAGAAACGAGCTCCTAAATGGTAATTTAGGATTTTACGTAGGTGAATTATGCGCTTTGGCGATTACTCAGTTAGATTAATACTTTTTGGAACCTTCCGATTAGACGGCGGGAGTATGTTTGGATCAGTGCCAAAAAACATCTGGAGTAAGAGTATCGCTGCGGACTCAGATAACTGCATACCTTTGGCTTGCCGTTCCCTTCTTCTGGAGAACGATGAACGAAAAATATTGATAGATGTGGGGGCTGGCGACAAGTGGAGTGACAAGCTACGCCAGATCTATGCTGTGGAGCTGGCCCATCACTCAACGCTGGGTTTTAAGCGGGATGAAATCACCGATGTTGTATTAACTCACCTTCATTTTGATCACGCTGGTGGTATCACGTACCTCGCTCCAAACGGCGAGCTTAAACTCACGTATCCAAACGCCCAAATTCATCTACAGACCGCTAATTGGGAGCGCGCCTTAAATCCAACACCTAAAGACCGCGCTAGCTATCTTCCTGAGAGCATAGATCCTCTTAAATCGGCCAATTTAAATCTCTGTGATGGAACGCTAGAGGTTCTACCAAACCTTTATGTGCACCGTGTTGATGGACATACGCCAGGCCAACAATGGATTGAGATCGGTGACGCGCAAGACCCGAATAGTCCTAAGCTATTCTTTCCGACCGACTTGATACCAACCAGGCACCATGTTTCGATCCCCTTTCACATGGGCTATGACGTCTGCGCTGATACTATTATGAGGGAGAAATTGGCGTTTCTTGAGCGCGCGGAGGCCCTGAACGCCACTGTGTGCTTTCAACACGATATCGATGTTTCTTTAGTTAAAATTAGACGTAACGACAAAGGCGGCTTCGCGGCGGTTGAAATATAGAATCCACCTCCCATTCCGTAGCATCCTAAATATCCGTATAACCGGTCTTACGGCATCCCAAATGAGAACCATTTCAAGATTGATAAAATCACTTCATCTACAAGCGATCTTTGTCGCTTCCCTAGTTGCTAGCTGCGGCGGGGGCGGGGGCGGGGGCGGCGGTGGTAGCGACTCAAATTATGCCGGTAATATCGCCATAGATATAGAGCGTGATCACATTGACTCGGGAGATCTCAACAATATCAATATTGAAGTTGTTGGTCTTAATCCAGATGGATCAATCCTAAAGATTAGACTCTCGAAATCTCTTAGCCTAGTGCGCGGTACGCCTCTACTATTCGCGGGAAGAGATGAGGAGCGACAGATCTCGGTGGATGAGAAAGTGAGCACTGAAAATGAAAACTTCTTAGTATTTTTTCTTTATCCACAAGACGCAATTAATGGCGATTTTGTGTCGTTATCTTTTAAAGTCAAAGGGATGTCCGCGGATAAGCGCGGATTTATCGAAGTTGATCTAGACAATAACGATCCTAGCGTCTCTGATAAAAGCGAATTCGATCCTAACGCGCCACGGTTTACAGCGAAGGAGCGTAGAAGTATCTATGTTGATACTGATACCTCTGAGCCAACTCCGACACCTACGCCGTCTGGGACTGAGACGCCCAGCAATTAGCCGCTTTGGTCCGAAGGAATTACTTCGCCCGCTGGAATTACCATTTGCCATTCCCAGTTTTTCCACTGCGGAAATATGTAGACACGCAAGTCCTCCCCTACTACTCTGTTACTGACCTGCTCTCTCCAGCTTGGCCAGCTAGTGTTGTAAACATGAGTGGTATCTTCTTCTCTCGCGTCTATAGCGGTTTTGCTTATCGGAATTAACTTCATGGATCTATCGCCGCTTAGTCATGCCTCAAGATAATAGTGTCCACGTTAGGGAAGGCCGGCAAAACCCCTCCCTACTGCGAAAGCGGATCTTGAGGTGCTCTTCGAGTTTTCGAGATGGGAAAAAATCCTCAATGTATCACAGGGGATACACTTGCGGTTTTTTCCCATCTCAAAAATCGAATATCAACTCAACCTCCACTTTCTCGTTACGGGTAGGTTTTGCCGGCCTTCCTTAGCTTCTGACAATTACTTTAGGCTGACTCATCGAGCCGCAGCTCCTAATGAGCCTCTAGTGTGGCATTCTAAACAATCGGGAGCTATCATGACGGCATGCCGCCTATATCATTCACCAGATCGCACATCACATTCGCCACCAACCACTCCAAGTCTGTGGCCGCAAGGGACACGTTTAAGGAGATTCTCAGCTCCGAGGTCACGGAACTAACTATCGACTCGGATCGTCTTGGAACATTCTCTGGCGAGGTTGAGAGACCTGGCTCTATGCTAGACGCACTTAGGAGCAAGGTAGCCCTGGCGCGGGAGTTAACGCGCGAAAGATTTATACTAGCTAGTGAGGGAAGTTTTAGCTCGGCCGGCGGCTTTGGCCTAATTGTCCAAAATATTGAGCTATTAATGCTAAGCGATCTAGTCACAGGAGCTGAGATTGTGGAGCAAAGAGTCACATATGAAACTAACTACGCCACGGAGTTTATCAAGAACTTAAGTGACTTGGAGAAGTTTTTAGTTCGCATATCTTTTGGTACTCACGCCTTGGTTTTATATCCTGATAAGGTTTCACCTAAACAACACGTATCAAAAGGCATCGTTGACCTAGCGCAGGCGCGGAAAATTTTAGAGGATTACATAAGGCTATCACCTACTCATTCCGTCATGGCGATGAGCGATATGCGAGCCCACGTTAACCCGACCCGTATGACGGCCATAAGAGAGTGTTGTAAGTTGCTTGCTAGGCGGCTGGCTAATCAATGTCCAGCGTGTGGAAGCGGCGGATTTGGTATAGTAGCGACAGTTCCGGGACTTCCCTGCGAGGATTGCGGCGCCCCTACCAGTTTAGCTTTAGCGGAGAAGCATGCTTGCCCCTTCTGCTCCGTCACTGAGGAATATCCAAGGCAGGATGGCAGGAAATACGCGGAAGCATCTTCTTGTCAGTGGTGTAATCCATAATTTACGGACTTAATGAGTATGCTATCCATTTTATGTAAGTTAACTATATTTTTGGGCCTATTTCTCGCACTTTTTCCATCATGCCAAGCCCAGCAAACAGACTTTCAAAGCTGGACCATGGTAAGCGGCACAGTCAACATCGATCCCAACAATAAATTTTTCGCCTATATGGAGGCCCAACCGCGAATCGGAGATGACATCTCTCGATTAGAGCGCCTGCTTATCAGACCTGCTCTTGGATATAACTTAAGTCCTAATCTCGCTTTGGTTATTGGTTACGCTTGGACGCCGACTTTTAGCAACGCGTCTTATGACCGGGATTTCCGAAACGAGAACCGAATCTGGCAGCAGCTTCAATATAGGCATGACCTGTGGGGACTAAAGTGGCAGCACAGACTTAGGCAGGAGCAGAGAATCATCCAGGATGCGCCAGGTACATCAAATAGAACTCGTTATCAACTTAGGGGGAGCTATGGATTAGCCCCTGATAGCTCGTATGGACTAACAGGATACAATGAGGTCTTCGCTACGGAAAATGGTACACGTAGAGGGTTTATCGGCGGCTTCGACCGCAATAGAGCTTTCTTTGGCCCCTATCTAGTATCCGGACCGGGCCGTTACGAAATCGGGTATCTTGGAGAGTATGCACGCCAATTCGGAAAAGACTCGCGAATGATCAATGCAATCATGCTTAGCGCCCAGTATACTTTTTAGGGGTTCTTGCTGGATTATTTGAGAGAGAATGGTGGGCGCTGCAGGGATCGAACCTACGACATTCAGCTTGTAAGGCTGACGCTCTACCAACTGAGCTAAGCGCCCGAAATCTTGTTCGTCATTCAACCCATTCGGGAGAGCTGAATGTCGTTTTGGTCTCAATGCTCGCTAGCTCGCATTGAGCGTTTGTTAGGCGGCTACTACGGTCCTTCGCTTCGCTACGTACCGTCTAAGCCACCTCATTCAGCTTGTAAGGCTGACGCCCCTCACACCCTAAAACACGGGCAACTGAGCTAAGCGCCCGAAATCTTGTTCGTCATTCAACCCATTCGGGAGAGCTGAATGTCGTTTTGGTCTCAATGCTCGCTAGCTCGCATTGAGCGT
>JBIKWQ010000079.1:0-13169 GCA_044356215.1 Bdellovibrionota bacterium
GTATCACAGGGGATACACCTCCGGCCTTCGCTAAAGCTACGGCCGGCGAGGTTTTGTCGGACCAGACGTAGCCTTGGCGAAGGCTGGTGCGGTTTTTTCCCATCTCGAAAATCGAATATCAACTCAACCTCCACTTTCTCGCTACGGGTAGGTTTTGCCGGCCTTCCCTAGGAAAGCCGGCAAAACCCATCCCTGCTGCCAAATGAGGTATGGCGCTAAAAAAAGCGGTCTTGTAGATGTCACTTATGGCGCCAAAAGCGAAACATAGTAGCGTATCTGTAGAGAGGGGTGGAGCCGTTTTGCGAACGGCCATCTGGTCAGGGCTGATAGTCTTAGCATTCCTGATCGCAGGCGCTGGCTTTGGCATGGCTTTTCAGTTCTATGATATTCGAAACAACCTAGTTTTCTCTCTGAAAGGCGCGGAACTTGAGTCGGATCAGGAGATACGCAAAAAGATCTATGCCTATGCGATAAGGGCTGGAATTAAGTGCGAGGAAAGAGATATTCTTATAGAGCGGTCGGCTAAGAGAGTCAGAGCCGAGCTTCCCTTTGAGTATAGAGTGGGATTGCCTCTCGGAGTCCAGCAGGGCGCTTCTATTCCGGTGAAGATGCGAGCTTCGGGCGAGCGTGATTTTTCTTTTTAGGGTGATTTGGTCGCGGGGGTATTCATGAACGCAAAAGTTAAACCAGTGCCACGTGAGTGGCAGCAGGTAATGGATGAGGATACGATCGCTAGAGCTGTCTCGCGGATGAGCTTTGAGATAGTTGAGAAGGATCGCGACCTAAGCAACTTAGCTGTTGTGGGTATTCGGACAGGGGGGGAGCATCTCGGGAAGAGACTTCACCAGGAGATCCAGAGGATAGAAGGTGTAGAAATATCTTATGGGGTGATAGATATTACACTTTACCGCGATGACCTTTTAAGCGCGCAATCCCAACCGACTCTTAGGGGAACCGATCTTCCGTTCCGCATCGCCGGGTCGCGAATTATTCTGGTCGATGACGTGTTATTTACCGGTCGTACGATTCGCTCGGCTTTGGACGCTATTATCGATTTCGGCAGGCCAAAAACGGTTGAGCTCGCTGTGCTGGTGGATCGCGGCCACCGAGAGTTACCAATCCAGGCGGATTATGTCGGAAAGAGGATCTCGTGTGATCGTTCGCAGCTGGTCAGGGTTAGGTTAAGTGAGATGGGCTATAAAGATGGAGCTTATCTTATTAATCGAGAAGAACGTTAGAATCGCTATTATTTTTGCCTCGCCGCTCTTGTAAATGAACCCCAAGTGATGTTTACTGATCACTCGATGGTCGACCACTTGCTGGGAATACATGGGCTTTCGAAAACGGATTTGTATCGGTACCTCGACGCGGCACACTCATTTGTAGAGGTGTCTGAGCGCGATATCAAGAAGGTCCCGACGCTCCGAGGAAAAACTATCATTCATGTTTTCTTCGAGCCAAGCACCCGCACACTTTCTAGCTTTGATATCGCTGGAAAACGGCTCTCCGCTGACACCATAAACATAAGCGCTAGCTCTAGCTCAGTGAAGAAGGGGGAGACCCTGCTAGATACCGTGAGGACCTTAGAGTCCATGAATCCTGATGTCATCGTGATGCGTCACTCTGAGAGTGGCGCCGCGCAGTTCGCGGCTAAACACTTAAGTAGGGCAGCGGTGGTTAACGCTGGTGATGGAGCTCACGAACATCCGACACAGGCGCTGCTCGATCTTCTAACTTTAAGGCAGCACTTTGCCGTCCAGAAACGCGGAATAGAAGGGCTAAGGATCGGCTTCGTAGGCGATGTCAGGCACTCCAGAGTGGCTCGGAGTAATGTCTGGGCGCACTTGGCTCTCGGTAACGAGGTAAGGTTAATTGGTCCAGCAACTCTTGTGCCGAATGATTTCGCGCGAGCGTTCAATAGCGATCGTGTTTCAGTAGTGCACGATCTCTCCGAAGGTCTAAAAGATCTCGATGTCGTAGTTTGTCTTAGAATGCAGCTAGAGCGCCAAGACCAGAACTTCGTGCCGAATCTAGATGAATATAGCAAAGAGTATTGTGTCTCCGAGAGATTGTTGAGGAAGTACGCCCCTGACAGCGTTGTACTACATCCTGGTCCTATAAATCGTGGAACTGAGATATCGGGTGAGGTGGCTGATGGTCCGCGGTCATTAATACGTCGTCAGGTAAATAACGGCGTAGCGGTAAGAATGGCTGTTCTCTATCTCTTGGCACGCACAACTGAAAGTCGTGAGGATATTTCCGTATGAGTCCAGTTATTGAGCAAATCAACCCAAGTCAGCCAGTGGTGATTGAGCGTGGGCATCTGATTGATGCCGCGTCAGGGCGAGACGGCGCGTTCGATCTTTTGATCCGAGATGGAGTTGTGGCTGCCGTGGAGAAGCCCGGTTCTTTTAATGCCACTGGCGATGTAAGAAGAGTCGACGCGGCGGGGAAGTGGGTTATTCCTGGTTGCGTTGATCTGCATGTGCATCTGCGAGAGCCCGGAGAGGAATGGAAAGAGACCGTTCAAACCGGAGCCGAGGCGGCCGTTCTTGGTGGCTATACGTCAATCTGTTGCATGCCAAATACGCGGCCTGCTAACGACTCAGCGGAGACGACGCGTTACATCCTAGAGAAGGCGAAAGAAGCGCAGGCAGCTCGCGTGTTGCCGATCGGAGCCATTTCTATGGAGAGAAAGGGGCATCAGCTGGCCCCGTATTCAGAGTTAGCTAAAGCAGGTTGCGTGGCTTTTTCAGATGATGGCGACCCGGTAGCTGATGCGGGTTTAATGCGCAGAGCGCTCGAGTGGTGCCTGATGCTTGGATTGCCGCTCGCGTGCCACGAGGAGGATCGTAGCCTCAGTTGTGGTGGTTGCATGAATGAGTCTCCACTGTCTTTGAAGATGGGGTTAAGGGGATTTCCTGGTGTGGCTGAGGATGTGATGATCGCGCGCGATATAGAGCTGGCGCGATTCACCAAGGGTAAGGTTCATATCTGCCACGTTTCAACGGCGAGGGGCGTCGAGTTAATAAGACGCGCTAAGAACGACGGAATATCTATTACCTGCGAGGTCGCTCCGCATCACTTAGTGCTAAGTGAAGAGACAGTTTCGGGATACGACACTAACTTTAAGATGATGCCACCTTTAAAGGATGATGAGGATATCAAGGGCTTACTAGCGGGCCTAGCTGATGGAACTATTGATGCTATAGCGAGCGATCACGCTCCGCACGATCGAGATAGTAAACTAGTTGAGTTCTCAAGAGCGACGGTGGGAATTTTAGGATTGCAAACTAGTTTGCCTCTATTAGTCGAGATGTGTCAGTCGGGCCTAATATCGAGGACTAGGATGGTAGATCTCCTGTGCTCTGGGCCAGCGCGGTCTTTTGGTTTGCCTTACGGCTCCCTTCGAGTGGGCTCTTCCGCGGATGTTGTGGTTCTGGATCCATCGCGTGAGTGGTTCTTCTCGGAGGACGCGGTGAGATCTAAATCGAAAAATACTCCATTTTTAGGGAGAAAGTTACAGGGTGCCACTGAACACGTCTTTGTGGATGGAAGGCAAGTGGTTGTAGGTGGAGGATTGCTCGCGGACTTAAAGCGATAGCTTTAGATCGGGACATCTTTAGTAGAGAGTTATCATGGCAACAAGAAAGAAAAACGTGGTGGCACGACAAGCGATAGGAGAGGTTGGTTACCTCGCTCTCGCGAATGGAACTGTTTTCAAGGGAAAGAGCTTCGGGGCTTTACGTGGCGAGGATAATCCGATTCGCGGAGAGCTAGTGTTTAATACGTCAATGTACGGTTATCAGGAGATCCTCACTGATCCCAGTTATGCCGGACAGATTATGACCTTCACATATCCGCATATCGGTAATGTCGGTTGTAATGATGACGATGTCGAGTCAGGTAGGATTTATACTGAGGGGCTAATCGTGAGATCGGCCCATAAGTCTCCATCTAATTTTAGATCTACGCAGTCGCTTCCGGATTACTTATTGAAGAGTAACGTGATGGGGTTAGAGGGGATCGACACCAGAGACCTCGTGATCGCCTTAAGGACACACGGAGCGCAGATGGCGGTGATGGCGAGCGGAGAAGGAGTTAATCCCGACACTCTCGTTGATATGGCTAAGGCTGCCGGCTCGATGGAGGGAAAAGATTATGTAAAACAGGTGGCCTGCGATGAGATGTACACCTGGGATTACATGTCGTGGAGCCTTGAGCACGGTAATCGTAGGCGTTTAACCCAGGAACAACTCGTTTCTCGGCCCCACGCGGTGGCGGTCGACTGTGGGGTCAAGACAAATATCCTTAGGCTACTAGTAGATGTTGGGTTTCGGGTCACGGTAGTGCCAGCGGGAACTAGCGCAGAGCAGATTATGGCTCTTAGACCGGACGGCGTTTTCCTTTCAAACGGTCCTGGAGATCCAGCGACCCTCGGCTATGTGGTGAACCCGGTGCGCGATATCCTTGGGAAGGTACCTATTTTTGGGATCTGTCTGGGACATCAGATCCTCGGTCAGGCTCTCGGCGGAAAGACCTACAAGTTAAAGTTTGGTCACCGCGGGGGTAACCATCCGGTTAGAGATGAAACTACTGGAAAAGTTGAGATTACCGTTCAGAATCACGGATTCGCTGTTGATAAACAATCAGTAGAGAAGCACGCCTTCGTGTCACACTTAAATCTGAATGACATGACAGTTGAAGGTCTTGAGTCGAAAGAGCTTAAGGCGTTCTCGGTTCAGTACCATCCAGAGGCGTCACCTGGGCCACACGACTCTAGATATTTGTTTGAGAGATTTTATCGGTTAGTAACTGGATCTGTTTAACCGGGCTTTGTAATTCACGAGGCTAGAGGGGAGCGCTAGGAAGTATGCCAAAGAGGAATGATATTAAGTCGATATTGCTGATAGGCTCAGGGCCTATCGTAATCGGTCAGGCGTGTGAGTTTGATTACTCAGGTACGCAGGCGATTAAAGCCCTCAAGCAGGAGGGTTATAAGGTCATTTTGGTCAATTCAAACCCAGCGACGATCATGACCGATCCTGAGTTCGCTGATCGGACCTACATAGAGCCGATCACCGCCGATTTTGTTGAGGAGATTATCAGGACAGAACGCCCAGATGCTGTGTTGCCGACGATGGGCGGGCAGACTGCCTTAAATACGGCGCTAGAGCTAGCGGAGCGAGGGGTATTTGAGAAGTACGGCTGTAAGTTAATCGGAGCTAACGTAGAGGCGATCAAAACAGCGGAGGATCGTGAGCTCTTCCGCCAGGCGATGGATGAGATAGGCCTTGAATCCGCAAAGTCTCAGATCGTCACCTCCATTAAGGACGCAGAGGAGGCCGCCAAGAAGTTGGGCTATCCAATGATCCTCCGTCCGTCTCGCACTTTGGGAGGAACCGGAGGAGGAATCGTGCATGCTCCCGAGGAGTTGCACCGTAAAGTTTCTATAGCTCTCGCGGCTAGCCCGAATCGTGAGGTCCTGATTGAGGAGTCCCTCCTTGGATGGAAAGAGATTGAGCTAGAGGTAATGCGTGATACAAAGGACAACGTAGTAATAATCTGCGGTATCGAAAATTTCGATCCGATGGGTGTCCACACGGGCGATTCGATCACAGTAGCGCCGATTCAGACTTTAACCGACAAGGAGTATCAACTTCTCCGTGACGCGGCGATCCGAGTTATTCGGCGCATCGGTGTTGATACCGGCGGATCTAATGTTCAGTTCGCGATTAACCCGGAAAACGGGAGGATTATCGTGATCGAGATGAACCCACGTGTGTCTCGAAGCTCAGCTTTGGCCTCTAAAGCGACCGGTTTCCCAATAGCCAAGATCGCCGCTAAGCTCGCGGTAGGTTACACATTAGACGAGATCCGAAACGATATTACAAAAGAGACTCCAGCGTGCTTTGAGCCATCAATCGATTATGTGGTGGTCAAGATCCCACGCTTTAACTTCGAGAAATTTCCTCTAGCGGATCAAACCCTCGGTACTCAGATGAAATCTGTAGGTGAGGTACTATCGTTCGGAAGAACATTTAAAGAGGCGCTTCAGAAGGCCATGGCCTCGATGGAGTTGGGTTCTTTCGGATTCGACGGTGAAAAATACGCAAAGGATCTGGGCAAGAATGAGCTTCGAGACGCGTGCGGCAAACCAACAGCACATAGGTTGTGGCTCGTTGGTGAGGCGTTGAGGCGTGGATTCTCGGTGAGAGATCTTTATAAGACAAGCCGTATCGATCCATGGTTCTTAGAGCAGATAGATGAGATCATACGCGATGAGGAGGATCTAAAGGAAAGTAAGCTAGAGGATCTAAGTGAGGACCGCTTGCGTGATCTAAAGCAGCAAGGATTCACGGATCGTCGGTTAGCCGCTTTGTTAAATTCCTCTGAGGCTGAGGTTCGTCAACGTCGATCAAAACTGGGGGTAAAGCCAAGCTTTAAATCAGTAGATACATGCGCCGCGGAGTTCGCCGCTTATACCCCTTATCTTTATTCTACATACGATGGCAGCTCGGAGGCGGCGCCAACCAATAGGAGAAAGATAGTTATATTAGGGGCTGGCCCAAATCGAATCGGACAGGGAATCGAGTTCGATTACTGCTGTGTGCACGCCTCAATGGCGCTACGTGCCGACGGCTTTGAGACGATCATGATTAATTGTAATCCTGAGACGGTCTCGACGGATTACGATACTAGCGATCGGCTTTATTTCGAGCCGCTCACAGTTGAGTCAGTTTTATCGATAGTTGAGCGAGAGAAGCCTGAAGGTGTTATCGTTCAGTTCGGTGGTCAAACACCTCTCAGAATATCAGGCGAGTTGGCGGCGCTCGGTGTTCCGATTATTGGAACATCGGTAGATTCGATAGACATCGCGGAAGATCGCGAGAGATTTTCCGAGTTAATAACGAACCTAAAGCTAAAGCAGCCACCCTTCGCCACAGCGAGATCAACAGATGAGGCCGTTGCCGCGTCTAAGAGAATCGGCTTTCCGCTGATGATCCGACCGTCTTTCGTGCTCGGTGGTAGAGCGATGCGCGTACTTTATTCAGAAGATGAAGTTCGCACGTATATGCGCGAGGGAGTTGAGGTGTCTCACGATCGCCCAGTCTTGCTAGATCGATTTCTCGATGGAGCCATAGAGGTAGACGTAGACACGGTTAGTGACGGAAAGAAGGTGATCATCGCGGGAGTGATGGAGCACATTGAGCCCGCTGGAATTCATTCCGGTGATAGCTCGTGTTGTTTGCCACCGCAAACTCTTTCGGCGCCGATTATCGAGGAGATGAAACGCCAGGCAGCTATTTTAGCACGAGAGCTCAACGTTGTTGGTTTGATGAATATTCAGTTCGCTATCCCTAAGTCGGGCGAAGTGTTTATTCTCGAGGTCAATCCACGCGCTTCACGCACCGTTCCATTTGTTAGTAAAGCTACAGGGGTGCCATGGGCTAAGATAGCGAGTCGTGTTATGGCCGGTGCCACCCTCGATCAGATAGGGGCAAAGGAGGTCGTTCCTGAAGGGTACGTCTCAGTTAAGGCTTGCGTCTTCCCTTTCTCAAAGTTTCCAGGCGTCGATACGATCTTGGGGCCTGAGATGAAATCAACGGGCGAGGTTATGGGAATCCATAAGAGCTTCGCCGGGGCTTTTGCCAAGAGCCAGTTCGCGTCAAGTATTTCGCTTCCTAACAAGGGAAAGGTTTTCTTGAGTATTAAAGACGGTGATAAAGAGCAGCTTCCTGAGGTGGCAAAGAGGCTGGAGAGGCTTGGTTTTAACCTAGTCGCGACAGAGGGTACGGCCAATTTCCTAAGGGGGCTTGGTCTGCGCGTAGACAAGGTGAACAAGGTTCGTGATGGCTCTCCTCATATCGTAGATGCCCTTGGAGCCGGAGAGATTGAGCTGGTTATCAATACACCTGAAGGTTGGCAGCCGGTTATGGACTCGAAATCGATTCGCCTGGTAGCTAATGAGCTAAGAGTACCAACTTATACGACGATGGCGGCTGCTCGCGCTACAGCCGAGGCCTTGGAATTGGTGCAGAATGGGCAGTATCTATCGGTGAGAGCGTTGCAGGATTACCTGAGCTAGGTCTCAGATATGAGAGCTCTTGTAACAGGTCTATGCTATGTCTGAGATGTCGCTGGAGGAGTCGCAGCTGTTTAGGATTTTAGGGGGCTTTTTCGGGAGAGATCGAGTCATTTGGAATATGAGCGTTCGGGCGGTGTGCGGAGGTAGTTTTCCCGCAGGGATTTACTCGGATTCTGAGCGCGCACAGGCTCAGTTATCGGCGTGTCTGTTCACTATCGTGGACGACGATGATACGCCCAAGATGGTTGTTGAGTTCGCGGCGGACTTTGGGGGTGCCATTGATCTTGCTATACTGGAACGGCAGTCTAGACTTCCTCAGCTGCTCGAGTCCGCTGGTATCCGGTACATAGCCATATCCGCAATGGAGTTTGATGAATTGGTCGCTCCAGGAGGGAATTCTGCGGCTCTATTGAAGCTATTAGAGGACCGTCTGGGGTTGTCTCAGGATGAAGACGGAGCCAGCGACTAAATTTCTCTGTCGGTAATAGCGGTGGAAGTGTTTTTAGTTAGGAATTGAGTAAGTGGCGATTTGTAGCGCGAGGTCAGAGGGAGGATTTTGGTTGGCGCGCCTGCTTGTATTGATAGTGCCGATCTGTTTTCTATTTATTCCGGCGCAATTTAAAGGGTACGCGCAGTTCGCGGTCGCTCCATTGGTATTTCTCCTGATGAGCAGGGTTAGGTTATTTAGCGTAAGGGTGCCGGTGTCAGTTGTATGTGTGGGGCTACTGGGCACACTACTGGGGGTTCTGGCCCAATTCTCGCATGTCAGGTTATCAAAAGGAGCTTTTCTTGTTTCTACGGTTAGCGAGCGAGATCTTCGCCAAGAGGCTAAAATATATAGAGATAAATTAAGGAAGGGGGTAGGGCAAGGGGGCGCAGGATTGGTGGGACTAAGGGCTAGTCTCATTACCGATCCGCAATCGGCTAGAAGTCTACTCGACCAGAGCGGGCAGATCGCTGGGGTTATTTGGGGTGGATCAAGGTGGATGAATGTGACATTAAAGGAATATGATCCTTTGTCTCTGGCTGCCTTTCCCGAGGGAAGTGTAGCGGCGGATATTTTGAAGGGCTTCAATTTGCCAGAGCTATATTTGATCAGATCAGTACCGCAGGTAGGTCTGTCCCACGGACACGAGAGGGGATCCCTCCATTTTTTGAGTCAGATAATTAAAGTTTGGAACCAAGTGCCAAGAGTGACTGCGCCTGGAGCGGCCTCCGATATTTTTGAAGGGCAAATGGAATCTTTGTCCGCGACTCAAGCGCGCTGGACATCGAAGGCGCACCTGGCGCTGCCATTGTTCTTGTCGGCTAACGCGCATCTTGTTAGGTCAATTGAGGGTAAGCACATCCTTGATGGGGATCTCGATTGCGCGTTGCGGCAATATCAGTACGCGCTCTCTCTCTTTACGGCGGCTGATAATCCGCCGCTAGCTCTGGCGATCCGGAATAATTACGCGGTTGCTCGTCTCGCCACGGCGGATAGCGCGGTTGAATCCCGAGCTGTTACGCGTGAGGTGATTAAAAATTTGAGGATCGCCTTGAGCTCGAGAAAGAAATCACCCACGCAGGGTGGTTATATGGCGTTAAATTTTTATGCTTTTCAAAACTCGCTTTTAGAGAGGGACAGAAATGACAAGAAATGAAATTCGTTGTGACATGCCAGCGGCGCTTCAAGAGACTGATTACGGTTGGCTCGGGTCTCTTTACCGAGGCAAGGTGAGAGATAGTTATATTCGCGGAGATGAGAGGGTCTTAATAGCCACTGATCGGCTGAGCGCTTTCGACAGAATTATATCCAGTGTTCCTGGTAAGGGGCAGATTCTGACGTCTATGGCGGCGTATTGGTTCAAGCGGGTCGGCGATGTTATCGACAACCATCTTGTCGCGATTCCAGATCCCGCTGTGATGATTGTGAAGGAGGTAAGTATCATCCCAGTAGAGGTGGTTGTCCGTGGTTACCTCGCTGGAAGCGCGTGGCGCGACTATGAAGCTGGAAGATTAGTCAGTGGACACAGGCTTCCCGCGGGACTGGCGCAATTTCACCGATTCCCAGATCCGCTAATTACACCATTCACCAAAGAGGCGGTCGGTCAGCATGATCAGCCGATATCTGAGGCGGAGGTTTTGGCACGGGGATTAGTCTCGCGAGATCATTGGGAAGAGATTAAGAGCGCGGCGCTTAGGCTCTTCGAGATCGGAACACAGGAAGTAGCTAAGAGGGGATTGCTCTTCGCTGACACTAAATACGAGTTTGGCATCTTAGACGGTCGTGTGGTTTTAGCTGATGAGATACATACGCTAGATTCATCACGCTTCTGGGTGGCGGAAACCTATCACTCGAATCTGTCGCGAGGAGAGCCGCCTGAGATGCTCGATAAAGAGCCGATCCGCCGTTGGTTAATCGAGAGGGGCTTCATGGGAGAAGGGGAGTTACCAGAGATCGACGATGCCTATCGGTTGTCGCTACGAGAACACTACTTAAAGAGCGCCAGTCGGATCACGGGAGAAAGCTACAATTTAGACGACAGCGATCCAGTCGCGAGGATTTCGCGTAACCTAAAGTCTTTTTACAAATTGTAGAGACTCAAAATCAAGCAACCTAGAGGCCCTCGTTATGAAAACCATCGCCTGGATCAGCTTACTGTTGTTATTAGGGGCTTTTTTGGCTAGACCAATAAGCGATCCCGACATCTGGTGGCATATTAATGTTGGAAGATGGATTATGGCGCACGGAGAGGTTCCGTATGTTGATTACTGGAATAGATTCGCCGTAGGAACTCCATGGCGCGCGTATTCTTGGTCGAATGAGTTGGTCTATGCCTTAGCGGATAGATTGTACGGGGTCGTTGGCCTTGGAATGCTGCAGCTATTTCTGGCGATTTTTTTCGCGCTTGTCGCGCATGTTTCTTTCAGCTTTATGGCCGGAAGCTATTTTTTCGGCGCGCTCTTAACCACAGTAAGTGTGGCTGCTTGCAGAGGGCACTTCTCTCTAAGACCGCAGACCACAGTGTGGATACTTTTTATCTTAGCGCTTTGCAGCGCTGAGATCTGTAAGCGACGAGGACCGCGCGCTAAATATCTTATATTTACCTTCATTCTCGGCGTAATTTGGGCAAATTCCCATTTGTCGGCGATCATTGGAGCAGCGACGTTATTTCTTTGGACGCTGGATTCTCCAAACTCGCGGCCGAAGTCGCTCTTGTCTCTCAAGTTGGCGGTAGCTTTCCTACTTGGCACGCTGTTGACCCCATATTTTGGTGGGGAGTGGATGACTTTATTTTCCAAGAGTGGTCACATTTTCACCTTCAGCGCTATCGATGAGTTTAATCCGGCGAATATCACTCAGGCATCAACAGCAGTGGTCTTGTTTCAGATCGTCGTTGTACTGGTCTTAGCTTTTTCGTCTGGTCGTCTGCCGCGGATGGGCGCGATATCAGTGGTGGTCCTTACCCTTCTGCTAGGTGGCATAACAGTAAAGTTCCTGCCGTTCGCGGCGCTCTCTTTATCCGCGCTGACGGCGCTCTGGGTTTACGAGGAACTCGCTCTGGGGAAGCACGATGAACGTAACCATTTGTTGCGTGGATTGCTTCAGGCGCGTAACTGGTTCCGTTCATTGCAGCCACAAACCTTGGGCGCATGCGCCTTTTTTATCAGTTCTCTAGCTTTTACCAATTCGGTTAAAGCGATTAACAACCCAGTCGCCTACTCTAAGACACCACGGCGAGCTGTTGATTTTTTTGAGGAGAAGTCACTATCGCACCCCGTTTTGAATGAATTTGAGTCGGGTGGCTATATGCAATACAGATGGAGCTCTGCGAATGGAGAGCCTAGAGCTCTTGTCGCTATCGACGGACGCACCAACGTCAATAGGCCTGATATTTGGAGTGACTACAGGAACGCGTTCACGGGGAGGGAAGAGTGGAGAGGATATTTTGACAAAGTAAATCCACGAACCGTGATTTGGCGCAAGGGCAGTCCCCTTACAGCTTTGCTTGTTGAGGATCCAGAGTGGTGCCGTGTTTTTGACGCGGGGAGCAATCCGAGCGGTTATGGAGTATTCATCACGCGAGATGAATTTATGAATCGGCCAGGGGTGTTCGAGTCCTCTGATTGCGAAATTAAGGGGGGCTCGGTTTACGATGCCAAAGCGACAAAATCATCAGGATGTAAGGATCTCTGCGGTGATGGGCAGTGCCAGGAGATAGTTTGTATGGCCGTAGGTTGTCCGTGCCCAGAGAGTCCAGCTAGCTGCCCTCAAGATTGCAAGTGAACTTAGCGCGGAGGTTTAGAATTAATTCCAGACAGTGCTAAGCCGCGGCTTTGATGATTTAGTACCCCTAAGTCCCCTGAGCGCGTTATCAGCTATCTCGCGTACCTCTTTCAACGTCATGCCGAGCCTGGTAGCGATCTCCTGCTCTGATTGAGGGAGTCCTTTGGCCGGGAAAAGAGAAGATATTACCTCATGCTCGAGGCGTCCTAATGCCTCTTTGGCTTCCTCGACTCGTTCAACCGCGACCTTCTCGCGATCCTGCTGAGACATCTCCTCATGTGCGAGATTAGGGGGTAGATCTAGCAACTGTTCAAGGGTTAGATCGCCTACCAGCTTTGACGCCGGCGCCGCGAGCTTCAACGTTGGGCTCTTACCTTCTTTGGATGATTTTTTCGGTGCTCTGACTTTATTAGATGTAACCGCCGCAGCCCTCTTACTAACAGGGCTTCTTTTGGTCGCGCTACTTGGACCGTTAAGGGTACCTAAATTATTTGGCGACTTGCGCCTAATGCTCATCGAACCCCCGGCAAACAGACTTTGGGCGATTTCTTCGACCTTACCAATTAGTTCCGCTATAAGTCAAATCCGAAGGTGTAAGTTACTGATTATCCGTATAGGGCGTCGCAGTTCTTTATCACCACAGAGGACGCAGAGGACACAGAGAACGGCCATTTTATCGGCAATTATAGTCCTTTTCAGAAGTTTGTAGCGTAATTCGCTAGAAACTTTTAGAAAAGACTATACCAACCGTAGCTTTAGCGTAGGTTGGTTACCCTGCAATCGCTACGGACTTTTGGAAAACGCTATATA
>JBIKWQ010000080.1:0-13125 GCA_044356215.1 Bdellovibrionota bacterium
GTATCACAGGGGATACACCTGCGGTTTTTTCCCATCTCGAAAATCGAATATCAACTCAACCTCCACTTTCTCGCTACGGGTAGGTTTTGCCGGCCTTCCCTAGTGGGGATCCTAATCATCAGATATTTAACCAATCGCCTTAACATTTGTGAACTCGCGCAAAGCCTCTTTCGATTTCATCCGGCCAATCCCGCTCTCTTTGCATCCTCCCCACGGAACTCCTGGACCAAAGGCACCATGCGAGTTAATCCTGACGACCCCACACTCAAGACGTCGAGCTATGCCTTTAGCGAAGTTAACATCTCCACTCCAAACGCTAGCGCCTAAACCATAAGGGATATCATTTGCCACTAGAACTGCCTCGTCCGGAGTCTCAAAACTCATAATCGGCAAAATCGGCCCAAAAGGCTCCTCGCTCAATAGCCGCGCGGATCTAGGCACATCCGTTAGAATAGCTTGGGGGAAGAAATACCCGCGTTTAAAATCGACCGAGGCAATATGAGCTCGCGCCCCTTTTGCTAGCGCTTCATCAAGATAACCCCGCACACGCGCGAGCTGCGCGGCTGAAACCAACGGACCAACTTCCGTGCGTGGATCTCTCGGATCCCCATATTTAAGACTATTCGCGACCTCACGGGCACGTTCCACAAAACGGTTGTGAACACTCGCTTGAACAAGCACGCGCTTTACCGCGTTACATACCTGACCAGAATTAGTCGCGTTATTTTTGACTACCACCTCGGCTGCCTGATCCACATCACAATCACTAAATACGATCGCTGGATCAAGACCACCTAATTCAAGAGAGACTCGTTTCAATTTTTTTGCCGCTTCGCACGCGATAGTTTTTCCTACCGCTGATGAGCCGGTAAAAGCGATCGCCGCTACCGGCAAATCTACTACTCGCGCCCCAAGATCCTTTCCACCAACAACAACCTCTAATGGCGCGTGGCGCGACAAGATATCGCTTAAAGCCAGTCCAGACAGCGGCGTTAACTCAGAAGGTTTAAACACAACTGAGTTGCCTGCCAATAAAGCCGGAATGATCGCGCGCAGGGGCAACAAAAAAGGGAAATTCCACGGAGACACCACCGCGACAACACCAAGTGGCTCAAAAAATACTTGGGCGCCGCCTTCTAACTCAGGCGCCAGAAAACCTGGCGCGTTGTCCAACATATAGCGCCACTCATCTGCCGCGCGCTTAACCTCGAGCAATGCGCCTGATATCGGCTTACCCATTTCATCGCCGATAAGTCGCGCGAACGACTCACCGCTTGATTCATACTCACCCAGAGCCCTTGTTAGAGCATCCACTCGCGATTCCACACTTAAACGCACCCAATCAGGCGCCGCGCCCTTTGCCCGCGAAAATGCTTCACTCGGATCTGCCACCTCATCGACATGGCGAATCTCTTCAGTATAGGGATTGGTAATTATCATTTGGTGATCCAGAATTATTCAATCGATTCATTACTCTTAGGAGCCCGGTATTGGAGCGATAAAGCCCACCCCCAACCCTGCACAAACAGCGGTTTAAGGTCGCCACTTTCGCGCTAAACCTTTAGTTTCCTTGAGTAGTATACCCTACTAGCATCAGCTCTATAAAGCTCGAATCACTCTCCTCTCAACCCAGCTCAAGGATATGGCGACAAACATTCTACTGTGGCAAGCTCTCGCTAAAAGACCTCACGTCCTCTGTCTAAGCTGTTCAGTTAACAAAGTATAAAATGCCGACCAAAAAGAAGATGGTTACCAAAGCTAGAGCTAAGAAACCCGCTAAGAAAGTCAGTAAGACCGCGAGTCGCGCCAAGTTTGATCGAGAGTTCGCCGAGTGGGGCTACAAGGCGATGGTCTTGTCGCGCCTGATCAACGACAAAACAATTACCCTATACAAACAAAACAAATGTCACTTTCAGATTAGCTGCTCTGGGCATGAAGCTATACAGGTGGCGGCCGCCCACGTTTTCAGACCAGGACAGGATTGGTTTTTCCCCTACTACCGCGACATGGCGCTGATGGTGGCCCTTGGCATGACAGCCGAGGAGCTACTCATGAACGCCATGAATAAGCTAGAAGATCCTAATTCTCATGGCAGGATGATGCCGATGCACTATGGCAGTGTTAAACTTCGAGTACCTCCGCAAAGCTCGCCCACTGGATCGCAACTACTTCCTGCTGTCGGATGCGCCGTAGGAGCCAAACTAAAGGAGCTAGATGAAGTTATATACGTATCAGCCGGTGAAGGCACATGCGCCCAAGGTGACTTTCATGAGGCTCTTAACTGGGCATCACGCGACAAACTACCGATCGTATTCGTAATCGAGAACAACAACTACGCGATTTCAGTTCACATATCAGAGCAGCTCGGAGCCAAGAGCGTTGCCGCGCTCGCGAGCAACTACGAGAACATAAAAGCGGTCGAAGTAGACGGCTCGGATCTAACAGCTTGCGTCTCAGCGCTCCAGGCGGCGCATGACCGAGCCAGGCGCGGAGATGGTCCTTCTCTGATTGAGGCTCATGTGCCGCGTTTGGAAAGCCACTCGATCTCTGACAATCACCTGAAATATCGCTCTAAGGATGACATCGCTAAGGAGCAGAAGCGTTGCCCTATAAAAAGACAACGAGAGATCTTACTAAAGCATAAGATATCATCGGAAAAGGAGATAGAGACGCTACACTCTCTCCTTAAGCAGCTAGTTGATGACGCGTGTGACGCGGCAGAAAAATCCCCCGATCCGGCACCAGATACGGCACTGCTCCATAACTTCAAGCAACCTGATCCAGGAAACTTAACCGCAGAGGAGCCCGCGACCGGCGAGGATGTGTTTATTGTTGATGCTATCAATCACGCTTTAGACGAGGAACTCGAGCGCAATCCAGATATGGTGATCTACGGGGAAGATGTAGCGCACGGCAAAGGTGGCGTTTTCACCGTCACAGCAGGGCTTACAGCCAAGTACGGTGTAAATCGAGTGTTCAACAGCCAATTAGCCGAGAGCTCTATAGTAGGAACAGCTATCGGACTCTCGATGCGCGGCATGAAACCAGTTGTCGAGATCCAGTTTGGCGATTACGTATGGACAGCGATGAATCAGATCAGAAACGAGCTCGCTCTGATCAACTACAGATCAGCCGGTGATTTCTCATGTCCAGCGGTTCTACGGATCCCGGTTGGAGGATATATTCGTGGCGGTGCCTACCACTCTCAAAATATCGAGGCAACCTTCGCGCATTTCCCGGGTTTGTATGTAATTTACCCATCAAACGCCAGTGACGCGAAGGGCTTGCTGAAATCCGCCATCCGAGCTGAGGATCCGGTGCTCTTCCTTGAGCATAAGGGCCTCTACAGACAGGTCTACGCCAAAGGCCCAGAGGGGGATGCCAATCACTTAGTGCCGATCGGAAGAGCTAAGACAGTTCGCGAGGGAAGCTCACTCACGATCGTCACCTGGGGAGCTTTAGTCCAAAAAAGCCTCCTAGTAGCTCAGCGGCTAGAGAGCGAGGGCTACTCTATAGAAGTTGTCGACCTAAGGACTATTGTTCCCTTTGACAGAGAGCACGTCTTTGAGAGTGTCCGTAAAACAGGCCGTGTTGTTATAGCTCATGAGGACGTTGTATTCGGTGGATTCGGCGGTGAGATCGCCGCTCAGATAGCTGAGGATTGTTTCACGCACCTAGACGCACCAGTTAGGCGCGTCGGTATGAAATACGCCGCAGCTGTTCCGCATGCCCCAATATTGGAGGATGTAGTACTACCCCAGGAAAACGACCTGATGGATGCTGCTCGAGCTGTATTGGGCTTTTAGACAAGCGAGGAGTGTTACCTCGCTTCCCTATGTATAACATCGCCGGTCTCTGGCCTAGTCTTCTGGCCACGCCCTTCGCTTTGCCACAAACTCACAGGCCTACCACCTTCCAGCGCGGATCTGCTCAGCGCCTCAAGTACCCGGACGACATCTAGCCCATTATAGCCATCTGTCTTTGGCTTGGCGTTATTCAGTATACATTCGATAAAATGATTACACTCGTTACGGAGAGGCGCACCAGTAGTAACTTCTGGCTGAATTACATCACCCTCGCGAATCGACATGCGAAAACTGTTAAAAGTATCAGCGTATTCAGCAGGCTTACTTATCGTCACTCCCTTATCATACACCTTAAGTGGCCGGTCGGGCTGCATGTCATCGAAGGTCAGCATCTTTCTATCGCCGACGATCGTTATCTCACGCTTCTTTTGCGGGTCTAGCCAGCTCACAAAGAACGCAGCCACACGATTGTTTGGATACATTAAAGTCCCTTGAGCTATATCCTCCACTGTTCGTCCCAGCAGATGATATCCTGTGCAAGTTACCTGCATAGGGAGCGCCCCGAAGATATAATTAAAGATCGAGATATCGTGAGACGCTAAATCCCACAGAGCGTTCACATCCGATCTGAGCGGCCCGAGATTAGTTCTGATCGAGTGCATATAGAAGAGATTTCCGAGGTCTCCACGGTCAACGATCTCTTTGCACGCCGCAACCCCTTCATTATAGAGAAACACGTGCCCGGTCATCAGAATTTTCTTTCTGCGCTCCGCTTCATCACACAGCTCAATCGCCTCTTGTGAATTTAGAGCCAGCGGCTTCTCCATTAAGACATGCTTACCCGCCTCAAGCGCACGCATTCCAACCTGAAAATGAAACTCAGTTGGCACAGCGATCACAACCGCGTCAAATGAATACTTCTCCAAACAATCATTGAAGGACTGCTCAATAGCGAGTCCTGGTATTCGCTCAGCGACTAACTTTCGCCTCTCAGGCGACTTCTCCGCCGCGCAAACTACCCGAGCGCGCGAGTGTGATTCGATTGACCTAACCAGGTTAGGTCCCCAATGTCCTAGACCAATGACACAGGTATTCACCGGCTGATTGTTCGAGTCCTGCTGTGTGTTATCGTTCATGTGGTTCCTTGGTGCACAATTAATTACCGATCATAGGTTGCCGCTCATTCTGGGACAATCAACGATTAACCCATGGGGCTTTAACACGCCTCTCCCGACTATGTTAGATGGGTTTGAATGTGGATTGGATTCGGCCTTTCGCCCTAAAATAACTGCAACGAGCCAAATAATCCGGTGATTAGTTACCACTTGCCATATCCTGCCCCGCCCAGCAAAGTATTGGCAGGAACTTATTTATGAAAAAAATTACTATCGCGGCGGGACATGGTTTTTGGGGCGACTGGCTTGAGGCCCCGATCAGGCAGATTCAGGGTGGGCCGATCGACTATTTAATGCTCGATTACCTGGCCGAAGTAACGATGTCTGTCCTAGCCAAACAGAAGGAGGCTAATCCAAATCTCGGTTACGCCAGAGATTTTCCACCCTTAATCGGTCGGATTCTGCCAGAGATTACCAAAAGAGGTATTAAGGTTATATCGAATGCCGGAGGACTAAATCCCTCGGCCTGCGCTGAAAGCATCGTCCGCTTAGCCAAAGAGCGCGGAATATCGATCAAAGTTGCTGTTGTGTCAGGTGATGACATCAAGTCCTTAACCAGAGACCGCGAGTTCGCGCACCTAGAGGGAGGGCAGTCGATATCAACGATTCGAGATCGAATCACTTCCGCTAATGCCTACCTAGGATCCGATCCGATATCTCAAGCGCTTACCGCGGGGGCACAGATCGTAGTTACAGGGAGAGTAGCGGATCCATCGATGGTTCTTGGTCCACTACGTTATGCCTTTAACTGGCGCGAGGATGACTGGGATAAGCTCGCCTGCGGTATTCTGGCGGGTCACATTATCGAATGTGGCGCGCAGTCGTCTGGCGGGAATTTCTCCGGAGATTGGCGCTCCGTGCCAGATCTAGCGCATATCGGCTTTCCAATTATTGAAGCTTATGAGAACGGCGATTTTGTCGTCACAAAGCATCCAAATACCGGTGGTTTAGTATCTCAAGCAACCGTCAAGGAGCAGATGGTTTATGAGATAGGAGATCCGACGGCCTACTATACACCTGATGTAATCGCTGATTTTACCTCCGCCTCTCTCTCTGATGATGGACCGGACCGCGTGAAGATTACCGGAGTAAAGGGCCGTAGTAGGCCACCAAGCTACAAAGTATCTATTAGCTATTTTCACGGATACCGAACTGTTAGCACTCTCGTGTATTCGTGGCCTGAGGCGATCGCTAAAGCTAAAGCCGCCGCTGAGATCTTAAGGACAAGAATCAGAGATCTAGGTCTCCGTTTTGAAAAGATCAACTCAGAGGTAATCGGTGCCAACGCTTGTCATGGATCTCTAACCGACCTAGGAAACCCCGAAATGCCGGAGGTTTTATTAAGATTCGCCGTCCAGGGGCCTGAGGAGAAAGATGTTAGGCGCTTCACGCGTGAGATGGCGCCACTAGTTCTAGGTGGGCCACCCTTTGCTACCGCTTACGCAGGGGGAAAAGGCGATGTAAGCGAGGTTTACGGATATTGGCCAAGCCTGATTGATCGAGGTTTAATAACACCAAAGGTCAGTTACATTACAACCTCAGATCTGAAATAAAAGGGAGCCGCGAAGATGGCCAAAGTAAAACTAGTCGATTTAGCTCACGCCCGTTCCGGAGATAAGGGGAATAATAGTAATATCGGCCTGATAGCCCGAACGCCTGAATATTACGAGGTATTAAAGCGTGAAGTAACAGCGGAACGAGTAAAACGCCACTTCTCTGGAATCTGCTTAGGGGCCGTAGAGAGATTCGAGCTCCCAAATATCCATGCACTTAATTTTGTTTTACATGACTCTCTCGATGGCGGAGGAACACTCTCTCTAAGAACGGATGCCCAGGGGAAAACTCATGCGGCGACACTTCTAATGATGGAGATTGAAGCGTAATGTCGTTCCTAAACCTAGAAAACAAGTTAATCTTAATTGCTGGCGGAGGTGGTGGTATCGGCTCAATTGTCGCTCATATTCTGGGCCAGTGTGCCGCAAGAGTGGCGATAGCCGATCTTAATCTAGAGAACGCTAAGACCATCACAAGAGAGATCGCTCAAACAGGTACTATCACCGCCGCATACCACTTGGATGTATCATCCGAGCAATCCACCGCGTCAATTTTTGAAACCATTAGCCAGGATCACGGCTCAGTCTACGGAGTTGTTAATTGCGTCGGAGTTGTCGGCCCCGGAGAGGCTCTTGAATGCGACATCTCCGAGTATCAACGCCAGATTGAGATAAACTGCTACGGAGCGATGCGCCTGGCTCGCGCCTTCACAAATCATATTGGTCAGACAAGCAATGCCGCTAACGAGATCCCTGAAGAGGTCCGAGGAAGTTACGTATACATAAGCAGCATCGCAGCAGATCTCGCGATCCCTCAGAGGGACCCATACTGCGTCAGCAAAGCAGCGGGACAAGCTTTTCATCTCAATCTGGCGAACGAAGTGGCGCGTCTCGGGATAAACGTGAATGTAGTACTCCCAGGCCGCACCGATACACCTTCGGCTGCGCAACGAGCGCGCGAATCTAATGACGCCGCCAGGCAGATGTATGCGACTCAACGTCGCGCGGCTATGATACCCGCACTCACAATCGCGAAAACTTGCGCCTTCCTTTTATCTCCCGACCTACTCGGGTACAGTGGTCAAAAGCTTGTAATCGCGGAGGGGGCTGACACCACTTACAGACCCTCATACGAGGCTTTTACCCGCGGGGATCTTTAAGGACTCTAGCCCCCCTCCCCTATCTGACTAGTACCCACAAGAAGTAGATTTAACTCCTCCTGCCCCCTTTACCCCAAACGTGAGGAGTGTAGAATAAGGCGTCTATCTACCTGGGAGCCGTAAATATCATGACGAATACCCCCTCTCCTTCTTACCTGCGCCTACATCCATCAGATAACGTAGTGGTGGTCCTTGAGGACCTGCCAGAGGGGACCAAAATTGAAAATGTTCCCGCCCGACAAACTATCAAACGTGGACACAAGGTCTGCGTCACCCCTATCGAGAAAGGCGAGATAGTCAGAAAGTACGGACAGGTGATCGGCTGGGCCGCCACAACTATTGAGCCTGGAGATCACGTGCACACCCACAATGTTGAGCTGCACAAGCTCAGCATGGATTACGAATATGCCACAGAGAAACCAGCTATCCCCGCGCTGCCTGAATGGGCGAAAGATCGCACATTCATGGGCTACCCACGTGAAGATGGCAGAGTAGGAACGCGTAACTACATCTTGATCGCCAGCACAGTGAACTGCTCAGCCACCGTTGTTCGTGGAATCGCTAACGCCGTAAAGCCACTCCTCGCCAACTATCCGAACGTCGATGGAGTTTTAGCTATTACCCACAAAACTGGGTGCGGAATAGTTTATGGCACACCACAGCACGATCAGTTCGCCCGAGTTATCGCTGGTTACGCAAAACATCCTAACGTCTCACGGTGTCTAATGATCGGCCTGGGGTGTGAGGTTGGAGGGATTCCATACCTCTCTGGAAACAAGGACTTCGTCCCAGAAGCAGCGATACGCAAAAGCGCCTCTGGAGAAGGAATAAAGCGCGGTCGCGTAGAGGCATTCACTATGCAGGATGTTGGCGGTACCCGCAAAGCTATTGAGATGGGCGTCGCTGTTATCAAAGAGTGGTTGCCAGAGGTAAACTCCCTAAAGCGAGTGGCTACTCCGATATCTAAGTTAATCCTAGGCACAAACTGCGGAGGTTCAGATGGCTACTCTGGTCTCACAGCGAATCCGATGGTAGGCGAAGTCGTTGATATACTAGCAGCCGCTGGCGCTACTGGAATCCTAGCGGAGACACCAGAGACCTTTGGTGCTCACCATCTCTTCGCTAAAAGAGCGGCCAACCGCGAGGTGGGACGGAAATTAATCGATAAGATCGAGTGGTGGGAGCAGTACACCGCTAAATTCGGCGCTTCGTGTGATGGCAACCCCTCCTCTGGAAACAAAGAGGGTGGCCTAACAACCATATTAGAGAAATCACTCGGTGCGGCGATGAAGGGCGGATCAACAACTTTAAACGCCGTGTATGACTACGGCGAAAGTGTTGAGATGGGGAAAGGCTTCGTATTTATGGATACACCGGGGCTTGATCCAACATCGGTCACAGGAATTATGGCTGGTGGTGCTAACGTAATTGTATTCACCACTGGCCGCGGAAGCTGTTTTGGATCTAAACCAGCTCCTACCATCAAGGTGGCGACAAATACCCCGATGTACAATCGAATGATTGATGACATGGATATCAACGCTGGCTGCATCATTGATGGAACTCCGAGGTCAGAGGTGGCTAAGGAGCTCTTTGAGATGATCTTGGCCGTCGCTAGTGGAGAGAAGTCAAAGAGCGAGGCGTTCGGATACGGCGATGAGGAGTTCGCGCCTTGGGATATCGGACCAACGATGTAAACAAAATTTCATTTAACCAAGAGAGTACAAGGATATTTATGAGCACTAATTTAAAGCGATTTGAGGGACAAACGGCTATCGTTACAGGAGGAGCTAAAGGGATCGGCAAGGCTGTAGTTGAGAGACTCGCGGCTGAGGGAGCGGCTGTAACAATTTTCGACAACGATCAGGGTGCCATGAGCGAGTTTTGCGCCGCTGGAGCGGCAAAAGGCGCGCTCATAGAAGGTCTCCGTGTTGATATCACCGACGAAGCCGCGGTTCAAAACGCGATCGGCGAGGTAGCCTCAAAGTATTCTCGATTAGACGTAATGGTAAATAGCGCTGGGATCATCGGGCCAAACGGAGTCAAGATCCACGAGGTCGCGGTGACCGATTTTAAGAAAACGATCGAGGTTAATCTAATCGGCTCCTTTCTTATGACCAAGCACTCGATACCGCACATGTTAAAGCGCGGCTACGGCAGAATTCTTCTAATAGCCTCTGTTGCCGGCAAGGAAGGTAATCCAAAGATGGTGAGCTACTCATCAAGCAAAGGTGGAGTTATAGCGCTCGCTCGCGCCGCCGCAAAAGAGTACGCTGATGCTGGAATTACAGTTAACGCCCTCTGCCCAGCCACAGTTTTAACTCCTATGGTTGAGTCGATGGATCCAAAGGTGGTTGAGTACATGAAGAGCAAGATCCCAATGGGTAGGTTTGGAACTCTTGAAGAGGTTGCCTCGGTAACCGCCTTCTATGTTTCTCCAGAGGCTAGTTTCATCACGGCGCAAGCTCTCGACCACACCGGAGGAAGAGCTGTTTCGTAAACCCAAGAGCTTGAGGCCTAGCGGCCTGTATTTAAGTGATATTTTGGAGAATAGCTATGAAACTAATTCGATGCGGAGAGGTAGGAAAGGAGAAACCGGGAGTACTTCTACCAGATGGAACTAAACTCGATGTCTCATCTTTTGGTTTAGACTACAACGAGGAGTTCTTCGCTTCAGATGGGATCGCACGTTTAAGTCAGTGGCTTGAGGTAAACCGATCAAAATGCCCTAGCTTTGCCCCTGACACCCGTTTTGGTCCGTGTGTTTGTCGTCCTAGTAAGATCATCTGTGTCGGCTTAAATTTTCGCGACCACGCCGCTGAATCCGGATTAGAGCTCCCAAAAGAGCCGGTAATATTCTTTAAGGCAACAACTGCTCTTATTGGACCAAACGACGATGTTACGATCCCAAAGAATTCCGAGAAAACCGACTGGGAAGTTGAGCTGGCTGTGGTGATCGGCAAGCGCGCTTCTTATGTTGAGGAGCGTGACGCTTTAAAATACATCGCCGGATACGCGCTGCATAACGACTACAGCGAGAGAGCTTTTCAGATAGAGCGCTCAGGTCAGTGGGTTAAAGGCAAGAGCTGCGATACCTTCGCCCCTCTTGGTCCAGTTATGGCGACTCAGGACGAGGTCCCAGATGTGAACAACTTGAAGATGTGGCTAACTGTAAACGGAAAGACTATGCAAAACGGCACATCCGCGGACATGGTCTTTAAGGTGCCATTCCTGGTTAGTTATATTAGCCAATTCATGACCTTACTACCTGGGGATGTGATCAGCACAGGAACACCTGCTGGGGTTGGATTTGGGTTTAAGCCTCAGATCTATCTTAAGAACGGCGACGTTGTGAAACTGGGAATAGATTATTTAGGAGAGTCTCAGCAACAACTAGTTAGCTACGGAGGCAAGTAGTGTTCATCGAAAGCAGCCTTAAAGAAGGCGCGCATGCAAGACGGCAGATACCGGCAGCTCTGATTGAAGCTCTTGTTAAAGCAAATCGTGAGGGCGTAACAGATCTTACAGTGGCGGTGCTTGATCAATTAGCGCCAACCGTTGAACTGGTCCATCGCAAACAGCGCAATGCTCTGTCGCTTGAGGCGATGCATATGCCAACGATCCCGGACGCTATTCGCAGCCTCTGCTACATAGCGCCGCCAGCTTCTATCGAGAGTCCGGTCGTCACAATGGCCCCGGATAAAGCAGATCACCGCACCTTTCCACCCGAGACAATACTAAACCAGTGGCGTGAATGCATAGACACGTCCTGCAACGGAAACATGTGGCATAGCTGGTTAGGGGTAAAATTAGGATCAGTCGCGCGCGTCGATGGATACCGCCTTGCGGCCATGTCACCGCTGATAATCAAAACCTGGAGCACAGAGCCATACGCCAACGTGTGGCTGCATCTAAACCCCGCCGAAAGCGAGATACTCAATAACCTACCTAAGGCAGCGCCTCCTAGGCTTATCTCCTACCTAAGCCATGCTGGGCATGGAAACGGGGTGGCGATTATTCCTGCAAGTTTCGCGGACCTGTTTAATTGCAGCGCCGAAACAGTTCGAGCTAATGGAACGGTCAGCGATATCGCCTCAGCTATAGCGCAACTCTGGAATCCAGATGCCTACATTAAGCACCCCGAAGATGCGCTTCAGAAGGGTTTTGGAATACATCACACCAGCCCGCATGCCGCGAATTTACCGGAGCTGCCAAACGGCTGGGGATCTGAATCCAATCAACAGATACTAACCGAGGGCCAGATGCAGGCAGCTCTTCGCCACGATCTAGTTGGCTTGATAGTTATCGCCGAAGGTGGTGGCGATTCGGTGTTGCTAATGACTAACGCAATCTCTGGTCACGATGGAGGATTTTAGATGGTCGATTCACCCTTAAAGTCTCTCGGGGTCACAAACGCAATAGATACACACGTACATCCGTGGCGGTTAACCGACCTTCCACCCGTCATTCAGGGCGCTAGAGAGGTCAGACCAGACCTGGCGCAAGACTACTCTCCTGAGCGGATTATCGACACAGCGAAATTAAGCGGTTTTGATGGCGTGATCTTTGTGCAAGCTCGTGACTATCACGAAGATAGCGCGGCTGAGGCCCGTTTCTTTATATCCGCGGCTAAAGAGCACCCTCAAGTTTTAGGGTGTGTAATAGGAGTTGACCTACTAAACCCGTCCGCGACTGAGCAACTGCTAGGCTCCCTGGATGGCGCCAGTGTTGTTCGCGGTGGTCGGATGATTAAGCCTGAAAACGTCGGAGTTGGAATCCTCGCGGATACGCGGGCTAAAGAGACGTGCAAGCTCCTTGGGGCATCTGGCCTAAGCATGGACCTGTTAATACGTTCCAGCAATCCTGGGCAGCTAAACGAGGCGGTAGATCTCGTGAGCTGGCTCGCCACCAACACCAAGACCACCGTTATCGGCGATCACTTACTTAAGCCCACAGGAGTCGCTACCGGCACACCAAGCGCTGAATGGCTCTTAAGCCTTAGCGAGTTAGCGAAGTATCCAAACTTTTATTTAAAGCTTTCAGGCCTTCCCGGAGAGTTGCCTGAGGGGAGCGATTTTAAGCCGTTCTGGGCGTTCTACGACGCGGCCTTTGAGGCGTTCGGACCAAAGAGGCTCATGTTTGGTTCTGATTATCCTGTATCATACGGCCACTCAGCTTCAGTCAAAGCTGTCACCGATTGGTTAGTTGGTCGGGGTCTAACAGATCAAAGTACGCTTAACGCGATATTTGGCGATAATGCGCGGGTTGCTTACGGCATTATTTAGGCAGTGGCGAGCCAGCGACGGGGTCTTCAATTCCAAAACGCAACACCCTACTTTCAAATAGCATTATACCCCGCCATAAATTCTTAACATACCCCGCCACCCCGCTTTTTTTATTAGCCTGAGAATCGCCTTCTTTTGGTTCCTTG
>JBIKWQ010000081.1:0-13097 GCA_044356215.1 Bdellovibrionota bacterium
TATCTATCGTGCTCATAGACTTTGCGCTCCTTCGCATGGTCGAGCCTATTTTATTTTCTCACTAAGGGCAAGTGTTTATAAAAGTATCGCTATTCTAGGCGGTTGGGGGTGGGGCTGCGAAGCCCTACCGGGCCAAAATAGGGTATCGCAGTTCTTTTTAGGCTGTAGCTGGGTTAGTTTGAAATTTAAAAAGTTAACTATTCAGACTTCTTGGGAAATTTAAGTGACCCAGCTAGAGTTCGAAAAGATTAGGTAACTTTTTATCTCTCTTTTGGCATAACACCAGTATTATGACTGAAATGGCCAAATCTACAGATACTTTTAATACTTCTTCTTTTTCTTTTAAAGAACTTTTCTCTTTACCAAGAGACTTTCCACATGATCGTTTCCAGGTTCAAGAAAATCTTTCTTATGTAAGTGGTTGTATGACATTTCGAGCTTGGGATTCAGTTGATAATAGAGATGTTTTCCTCAAATTTATTGATAGACCTCATTTTCATGATGATGGTCAGCTTGGATTGAAATTCTCATCTTTTGATGTTTCCGATCCCTGGCCCTACGAGGGATTAGGGCTCATACACCTCGCTGAAGACCCAGTTAGTCTGATCCTCTTTCTGCTCGTCGAATTTGTCCTCCTGATGGTGTTCGCTTTTGTGTTTTCCTTTCTTATCTGGCTTGGCATGAATGGAGTAGTTCTGGCTATTACGCTACTGACGATGCCGCTTTTCTACATCTTTCGCTCCTCTGTCCGATTTGTCCTTAGGAACTCACCGGCCTGTTGCGGCGACTTTTTGAAATCTGTTTGCGTTGCAGCTGGCTTTGCCGTCTTCAAGTCTTGTTGGTTTTTTGCAATCGTTGCAGGAGCGCATTATTTAGCGATGTGGTATCGGGGCGAATAACAAGGCATCCGAGGATGGTAGAGCTCATAAATAACTATTGTCAGCTATGTGCCATATATAGCACACTTGAACCAAGTAAGTGATTTGTACTCCCGAGTTTGAAAATTGGCTGTCGCGCGAGTCGGCCAAAGTTCAGACGCTAGTGGAATCGCGTGTGTTTCGAATTGAGCACTACAACCACCTCGGAGATGCAAAGCATCTCGGGGCTGGACTATCTGAGCTTCGCTGGAAGAATGGACTTAGAGTCTATTTTGCCAGAGTTGGTCAGCGAGTTGTTCTGCTTATTCACGGCGGAGGAAAAAATGCCCAAAAAAGTGACATCAAAAAAGCGAGAGCTCTCCTTGAGCGATATTCCGATTCGGCGACTTAAGGCGGGGCCGGCAACAGTCAAGACGAGCAGTGCCAAGCGATTGCAGGATCAGGAGCTCGTTTTTCGTGCATTTTGGCAGTGCCTTATCAACAAAGATATTGAATCTTTCAAAGAGATACTCCGTGGTCACTTGGATGCAGTAAATAAGGGGTCGTTAGCCAAGAGGTCAAAAACCTCTCGTCGTACTCTGCATAGGATTCTATCGCCGGAGGGAAACCCGACCTTAAAGAGCATATCAAATGTAATCCATGCGCTTTATGGATAACGAAGATATCCAGCAGAGCGCGGTTACGCCTGCTTATGGTCGCGTTATGCCCCTTAAAGTTTCTCCATGAGCCAACCAATTTTGTACATATTCGGCGGCTTTCCAGCCTCTGGTAAGAGTACACCAGCGCGTCATCCTCTGTGAATTAAATAGAAATTACTCGAAGAGCTTGGCGAGAAGTCGGGGTCTTATGCACCACGAGATAGAGATTGTTTGCTCGGATCGTGCAGAGCACCAGGCACGACTTAAGGAATTGCCCAATGAAGCAGGCATGCCGGGTTCGATAAGTAATCGCACCGCCCTCTAATACAGGTTCAAGCCACAACAACAAAACTGCCATAACTCTTCAGCAGTCTATCGGCAGTCAAAAATCTGAGCTTAAGGCTCTTTGCCTGAGCGATCAGTAGTCTATCAAAAGGATCTTTGTGGTGGGCAGCAAACGTATTAACTAACTCTGCATGTAAAGGGAGTATCGGAAGCAGGACGAAACCCTCCTCTTCAGCAAGAGCAGATACGTTTTTAATCTTAGGGAGTTTTCCTATGGATGATTTGATACTTATTTCCCAGATCGATGCCGCGCTAAGATAGAATTCATTTTCGGGAGAAGTGATGAGACTTCGAGTCTTCTCTGATAGCCTCCGATCATCGCTAAGCCACCAAAGAAATATCTGCGTATCAATTAAATAACTCATAGAAAACGCGGCTACTCATCAAGATCAAAGAGACCTGAGATAACCGGATCTGGCGAATCGAAATCAGCGGGAACCCTGAGAGTTTTCTTTAGTCGTCCTGCTTTCCGCCGCTTCCTAGTGGTGGTGTATAGAGTAAAGCGGACCAGTGGCTTTCCGGCCTTCCCGAGGACAACCTCTTTTCCCGCGAGAGCTTCCTCGATTAATTTTGAGAGTTCAGCTTTAGCGTCAGAGACATTCCGATAAATCATACTTCTAGTCTAGTCTGGTCTGGTCTACTTGTAAAGATGAATCCACCCCTCGCTCGTAAAAGCTAGATTTATCCGCAATCCGCCGGTGCCCCCGGACGCTATATTCAATTAAATCAGCTACACTGCTTAAGTAGCGCTGGATGCGGAGAGAAGCCCCTTGCAACAAGGGGTGCGATTAAACTGCGGTGATTTCTGCCATGTACGAGCGCAGGGGGTTTCTTCTCCCACCATGGAGGGAAGTTGATATCGCATTTTGCGATATCAAGTCTTTAAACTCCTGGGACGACAGTGAAAACATGAAGTCACTCGGGAATCGGCGAAGATTTCGAGTAACCTGTTCATTGAGACGCATCGTGCTGACCCCATATAACTGGGCTAAGTCGCTATCGAGAATGACGCGCTGTCCCTTGATGGTTATGATTTTTGATTCAATTCGGGTAAGAATTGGCACTTTCACATCTTGTCACCAACGTGTTGTTTTAATCAGCGCAGGGATCAGTATGGTCTCGTGGTCGAGATCCCGTCTGATAGGATCACCCTGGTAGCCTATTTATCAGAGCGACCAGCAGAGCACGGCAAGAAGCACGAGAGCGTTCTCATAGCACTACATACCATCGATAACATCTGGTGAGAGTCTCTCACCGAAGATCATCGATAACTGATTAATCCCCAATCCCATACCCTGAGTTCCTCTGCGTTCCCCTGCGGTTAAAAATTCCCTCACTAACATATCGATGAATTTAAAAAAGTTGCCTATCTCAGCTGTGGTGATAGATTGATGGATAACAAATCAGCCCACTAGAGGGTAAACGCCCTAGTGGCTTTGAACGATACCTCTATCCAAATTAATCAGATGATCAAAGAAAGAGTCGCACTAGTTACAGGAGCCAGCCGAGGCATAGGAAGAGCACTAGCGCAGGGGCTTGCCTCAGAGGGTTTTAAGGTAGCGATAGTAGCTCGGTCGGACGAAGAGTTAAAAAAGTTGGCGGCCGAAGTCGACCGAGTGTCCGAATCGCTAGTTTGCTCAATTGATATTTCAGATGATCGTTTAGTCAAAGACGCGGTTGCCTCTATCTTGAGAAAGTGGGGCCGAGTGGACGTACTAGTAAATAACGCCGGTATTTTTGAGCTGGGTTCGTTGGATGTTGCGGCATCAAGCCTAGATCGCCTGTATCAGATAAATCTAAAAGCACCTTTCTGCTTCATGCAAGAAGTCTTGCCGGTGATGCGAAAACAAAAGAGCGGTTATATTTTTAATATAGCATCAGTTTCAGGGATTGAGGGTTATGCAGGTTATGGAGCTTACGCCTCATCCAAGTTTGCTCTCGTTGGTCTGAATGAAGCGATTTTCAAGGAGATTTCAAAAGAAGGAATAAAAATCACGGCAATTTGTCCGAGCTGGGTAGATACAGCGATGGCGCAGGAGGCAAATCTTCCGATGACCGGAGATCTAATGATTCAACCCGGTGACATAATGAAAACCGTATTATGGCTTATGTCCCTATCTTCGTCTGCATGTGTATCGAAAGTTGTCATAAATTGCTCTTCGACTGTTACTTAATGCGAGGTACAACAAAGCAACGGAAATGACGTTTGATCGTGTTATTGTGCGCCAAGGGTTTTATTAGTGACAGGTCGGCTGCATGTCATCGTCGTCGTTACTCCCAATTTGAGTTAAAGTATAAGTTCTCGCGGAACATTCAACACTCAGCTATTTACCGAAATGTGGTCGATCTTCCTACAGCACCAGACCTCCATAACGGCCAGATCAACTCACTAACATTATCTGCCGTTAAGCGCTCAGAATCAGAGACCGCTTCATTATTCCTCAAAAGCGCCACAAACGCCCCGGCCCCAAATCCATGATAAGGAGCTAGCCGATAACTGGGTAGCTCACTCAAGTCAGAACGATAAGGCGACAAGATAGGAATCTCTACAGGAGAAAAATTCGGAAAGGTTTTACAGAACCACTCAATATTTTTCTCATTCTCCTCGCGCGAAAATGTGCAGGTTGAATAAAGAATAAAACCTCCTGGCGCCGTGGTTATCGCCGAATTAGCTAATATTCTCCTCTGCCTCCTCTCATTTAGAGCTATAGTGGCGGAATGAAATGCCCCAGGTGCGGCCAGACCTTTTAGCAAAAGCGACTGACCAGAACAGGGAGCGTCAACGATCACTAAATTAGCTCGGCCTGGAACTAACGTCGCTAACAATCCAGGGTCGCACGAACAAACGATCGCTGGATCAATCGAGCACCTCTGATAATTCGATATTAGCTGCGCCGTTCTCTTTCTTATTACCTCATTTGCGATGGTTAATTCCGGCCTTAGGTAACGCCACGCTAATATCCCCTTCCCTCCTGGAGCGGCGCACATATCAAGCACGACACCACTCTCACCAAGATCAACCACACTAAGCGCCGCTATGGCGAAGGTTGATGAGAGATCTAAAAGATATATCTCTCCCGCTTCGTGCTCCGCTGTTTTGCCTGGCCGAGCTTCGTCAGCGGCGACGTCGATCCATTCGGGGATCCATGTTGGTCTCTTGTCCGTCTTTTCGTAGAGACCAGTCTTTGGCTCACCACGCAGCCACGCCACTGCTGAAATTCCATGATCGCCCTTCTCTATTGCCTGAAGGAATTCACGCCTCAGCGCGAGATCGGGTGTGATTGAGTTTACTACTCGTTCGATGTTTTTAGAGATCGCTAGTTTCATAAAAAGAAAACGGGGCGTCGCAACGTTTTTGGTCAGCTACTGGGATAATTAGTAAAATATTTTTACCACAGAGGGCGCAGAGGACACAGAGAATCTCCATAATTGACAATAACATGGCCTATTCTTTGCGTCCTCTGCGCCCTCTGTGGTGAAAAAGAACTGCGGCGACCTAAAAAGAAAACCACCTTGCTTGACATCTATAACAAGAATATGAAATATACACGCGCTCTGTTATTGACCATGCTAAGCCAGGGCTTATAGTTACAATTTTGGATATACCCAATGCACTTACCAGCTCTCAAACTAAAAACCATTCTTTTCAATATCTTATCATTACTGGCATGCGCCATTCCAGCCACACTATTCGCCCAGGAGAGCACCTCTCAACCCAACTCCGCAGATACCTACCATCTTAGCCCGGTTATCGTTCAGGGCCAAGGGAACCGCTCGCTACCGCTTTCGGCTCCACTACCTGAGGTCTCAGGTACTCAGATTAACTCGGGTAAGAAGACCACCGTTGCCGACCTCGGAGCTGTTCCCGCGATTACTTCTAACAACTACCGACAAGCCTTTACCCAACTGCCAGGTCTACTCACATCTGAGGTTAGCAACGAATCATTTACGAGCTTTAGCTACCGCGGTTTAGGGGATCCACACGAATCATTCAACATGAACGTGCTACGTAACGGAATACCGATCTCCGCTGATATGTACGGCTATCCAGCAAGTTATTATCAGCCACCAATGGATTCTGTTGACTCGATTCAGTTTGTGCGAGGTGGAGCCTCACTTATTTACGGCCCACAGGTAGGCGGCGCTGTTAACTTTATTACCAGGAAGCCCGCCCCAGATGCTCCCGCTGCTGTTCACTCAAAACAGGTCTTTGGAAGCAAGAACTTCTTCTCTACCTACAATGAGCTTAGTGGCACAGTAGATAACGTAAGCTACATGGGATTCTTTCACCGCAGACAATCTGATGGCTTTCGCGATGAGAACTCGGATTACGGCGTAAACAACGGAAATGTAATGTTCGCTGTTGATTCATCTCCGGACGCCACCTGGACATTTGAGTTCGACGCTTACGACGCCGATCACGGGGAAGCTGGTGGACTAACTCTTGAAAGCGGTGAGGGTCTAGCGAATTACAATCAAGACCGATATCAATCATCGGTTCTGTTCGACCGTCTGCGTGTAGAGCGATACGCCGCGACGATCGGCCTAGAGTACGAAGCTGATTCAAACACAACTATCACAGCCCGCGCCTTTGGATGGTACTATGACCGTTTTAGCCGCCGTCAGAATCCAGGGACAGCAAATCCTTTCGGAGGGATCTATAACGGCTCTACAAATACTATCGCCGACCAACAATTCTCGACTATTGGACTCGACACCCGCGTCGCTCATAGCTGGAAGATGGGAGGTGAGGAACAAAATTTAGCCGCTGGTTTACTGCTCTACGGCGTTGATTCTCCTTTTACACAGGAGCAGGGAATGACTCCTTGGTCAGATAGTGGAGTTCTACAAAAAGATGTAGACCGATCCACTCGCACCGCGGCGCTATTCGCGGAGAATCGCTTTAATTTTGGACGGCTTAAGATCGTTCCGGGCGCGAGGCTTGAGATGATCGATATCGGCATAGACGAAAATATCCCAACAACACCCGAGCTGGGGCTTCGCAATGAAGATGATTTCTCCGCGGTATTATTACCAGGAGTCGGAATCGCTTACGACCTAGGTGGCAACACCGAAACCTACGCCAATGCCACCACCGGCTATAAGCCGCGAGCCTATTCTGATGTTGTACCACTAAATAGCGGAGACACCATCAGTAGCGATCTCGATCCAGCTCGCTCAACTATGTACGAAACTGGAGTGCGCGGAACCCCACTTAGTTGGATGCGTTTTGACTCCAGTGTCTTCTTGGCCAGCTTTACAGATCAGTTCGGACGGGTTGGATCCAACATTCAAAACGTGGGAGATTCTAGAACATACGGCCTAGACCTTATGACTGAATTCGCGACTCTTCGTCTTTACGATTCGATCACCGGTTCAAAGGTGTCCGATTACTTAGGCGAGATCAACCTCTTCTGGAACGCCCAATTCCTGAATGCCGAGTTCACCGAGGGACCAGTTGACGGCAAAACACCTCAGTACGCCCCAGATTATGTGATGCGTACAGGAGCGACCTATAAGTTTGATGATAGGTACAAATTAGCTTTCACAGGGACCTTCGTCGCTGATCATTACGCGGACGACGCAAACACAGCTAATAGATATATTCCTTCATACAAGGTGTGGGATCTAACCGCGGAAGCCGAGATAGTGCGGTCGCGCCTTTCTCTGGTGGCTGGCATAAACAATATCTTTGACGAGAACTACTACGCGCGCGTTCGCAGCAACGGAATTGATCCAGGATTACCGCGCAATGTTTACGGTGGTTTTGTGCTGAAGTTCTAGAACAGGTCGTTACTGCGAGGTGTCGCCTCACCTCTCTAAGCGAACGATCTCACCGGTATCTTTCACATAGTGAATCTCCTGTGGGATCCCGCGCGCGACTTGGTTCTGATCAAAGGCTATCTCCTCTCCGTGCATCTTTAGCCCCTTGCGAAGGGTTGCTAGTCGGTCGGCGCTATCAAGAGCAAAAAAAGCCATCTGCGCGGCGCAATATCCCAAGTCAGCGCTTAGCATCGGAGGTCGCTTAAACACCTCTTCAAAACTCTTAGCGAACTGCGCGTTGGGTGGTCGCCTGCGGAGAAAATAAACATTTCTAGCCTGAAGTGGCGTTACTAGCTTTTGTTTTATCGCTGTCTCTATAGCTGAGTGGCCGATAACCTTAAAATCAAGCATGCCTAGCTCGCTGCGGCGTTTAAGGAAATTGGCTAGCCCCTCTGGCTGCCCATCAACATAGGTAACGTCTGGATTTGCAGTCCTTAATTTTAGTGCCACAACCCGCGCTTCAGAGAAACTTAAGTCTTGATACTCATATTCGCCCGCGAAAACTCTGCCTGGGCTAGAAAATATGTTACGCATCTCCTCAGCGATCGACTGACTAAATCCACTGGTAAATTTAATAACGGCGCCCTTATTTAATCCGCGCGCTCTTAGAAAAGGCTCATATACGCTGACCCAATCAGCCACCTTGCCTCCTAAAACAAAATAAGTTGAGGATGGCACGAAATCAGCGTCCTGCATCGTCTCGCAAGATAGAAGCGGAATGCCATCTCGCTCTGTAACTTTGGATAACGGCCGGATCCACCAACTGCCTGCAATTAGCAGATCAACTTTCTTTATATCCCTCAAATACCTGTATGCCGAGAGAACTTTAGTTGGATCTGATTGATCATCTTCAATAGCTAGTTCTACGGAATCTCCGGTCTTTCGCCTCTCCGACAAGGCAAGCTCTATTCCTTGACGAACGGCTTCACCATAGGGCGCGGCGAACCCCGAGAGAGACGCGATTAAGCCGATCTTTTTGGTTGGCGAACCCGCTTGGGCGGTTACAGTGATGGAAAATAACGTGGCGACCAATACTAAAAGACGGTGGAATTGCATATCGACTCCTACTTTTTGGCAAACGCCGGACCGGTGCGACACTTTCTTACCTCTATCTCTGTCCAGACTCCCCCGATAACGTAAGGCTCAATTTTTAACCACTGATCAACTTCACTCCTGCTCGGGAAATCAACGACCATGGAGGAGCCAATCATATTGTCGTCCTCATTTAGAATCGCCGCGGCGTAAAGCAAAGTGCCTTGCGCGATCATTTTATCGCCAATTTCAAGATGAGCCGCACGAGCCGCCATTCGTCGCGCGGCGGCTTCGGAATCAGTTCCGTCGAAAGCTGTGATGAGAAATTGCATACGGATCTCCTAAATTATTTATTAACTATCCTAATCTCGTTTAATAGCTCCTCAATCGGAACCTCAACTCGCATCTTCACCGTCTCCCTCGTAACCTGACGCTCAGACTTATCATTAAGCCACATTGTCTCTGGAATAGCTCTATAGATCCTTCTTAGGCTGGGACCCTGAACTAGGTCAACTCTCTGCTCAGTCTCGTCTTGCGGATACAGCAGGTGTAACGCCTTAGATATCTCGTCGCTATCCTCTATTTCGCATGCCCGCGCCTGAATGTAGAGACAACGCAAATTATTGTCTCCTCGCTTTCTAGTCGAATCGTAGAGGGTGATAAAAATCCGCGGATTCGCTCTGATGTTACGCGAGTGCTCAGCATCCTTCCAGGAACACCAATAAAAGTTAAGACGATCGTCATGCCTCGCGTAAACTGGAGTATTCCAAGGATGGGCGTTAGCCGAAACCGTGGCGATGTTTAAATACTCAAGCGTTTGCAGTAACTCTGCTGCTCTGTGTGTTAGCTTCATCAGGTGCCCCTATCTGGTGAGTAGTTACCAAAAATGTTCTTTGCGAGCAACATTGTCCACGCTGACTTACCTCTGGACCTTCAAAAATCGTGACAAAAGAATAGGGCGTCGCAGTTCTTTATCACCACAGAGGGCGCAGAGGACACAGAGAATAGGTCATTTTAGCAGCAACTACAGTCCGTGCGCACCCGCTAACCCCGAATATCAGTAAATAAATAGTCGTGCTCTGAGAGCGCGCAAATGAATTTGTAGCCGCGCTCGACTAGATACGCGTTCATGCGGGGAAAGGATCGACACTCAACTAGAAGCCAGCCAAACCTAAACGTATTGTGATCTACTCCCTCTAGTACCTGCAATTCGACTCCCTCTACATCAAGCGAGAATAGATCAATCTTTTTTGGCGCTTGGGCCGTGACAAGAATATCTTGAAGCGTTCTCGCTTCTGCTCCAAAAGTAAAGACCTCTTCATCCGGCTGAAGGAACTGCTTTCCTGTGAGAGCATGCTGACGTATATCGTTAATATCGCCCCCCGGAATTTCTGACACCGACATCAGATTTGAATACATTATAGGGACAAAACGCTCTGAGTATCCAAAAGGAACGCATGCGGCGCAGAATACTTTGGTTTGCGGTACTCGATTGCGCCTGCACTTAAAAAAGTTTGTGGGGAATGGCTCTACTAGAGTCCCTGTCCACTCACGATGGCGCTCGTAGTAAAGAGTGTTTGATTGAGTAACTCCATCATTGGCCCCGATCTCGAGGAAGTAACCACGGTCGTAATTGATGAAGGGCTCAAGCTTCTGATCTAAATTATTGAGTCCGAAATACTGACGAGAGGGAGTCATACAGTTCGCTTCTTGCCTTCTATACCTGATACTCGGGAGATCCTCACACGCCTTATCCGGGCGGCTGTTGTGGTAAGACGCCGGAAGTAGTACCAACCCGATTCATCGGTAAGATGCTAAAGTATAGCCCGACGATGCTACAAATAAGTTTAAATTAGAGCTATGATCTCGGACGACTTACCTGCATCAAGAAATAATGTGCGCTTAATCCTTCTCTATAAGCGCGACTAGCGCTCATGGTGCGGCTCTCGTCTGCTATCTGGATCAACTCTCAAGACTACCCCTAAACAGTCCCCATAAAATCCTCTTCTCTTCATCGTAATGGCGGCCCATCTCTCGCGCGCCCAGGCTATTAGTAAACAGGGCCAGCGATCGCTTATTGGGTGGATCGATCGCGATTCCTGCTAGAATCGACTTTTGATTCATCTCAATCGCCAGATCTCGAAGACTCATTAAAAGAGTTTTTCCCAATCCGGAGCCCGCACAAGAAGGGTCGACCGCGATTGTCTTGACATACATGAAAGGCTCCTGCCAGGTCGAATCTGCGGGCGCGTAATCCTTTGCTAATCCTGGCCACATCTGCAGTGCCAGCGACTTCCCGCATGCGACAACCATGCCTTGAAGCTTGCCAGTCCTCTTCACTACCAGAATCCGGGAATCCCTATCAGATAATACCCTTGCTAGACCTGTTGTTCCAAGCGGAATATAGAGCGCGCCTGTTTCAGACAAGGCGTTTGGGGGTAGCTGCCGATAATTCCAGCAAGCTTCAAGTTTAACCATCGCCTCGACATCATCGAGAGTGGCTAATGATACCGTCGGGAGCATTTCTTTAGTTAGATTCATTGTAACAACTCCCGCCCCCGAACGAGAAACTTACAGAAACTACTCGCGTCTATATTAGCGCCGCAAACAACTACCCCAACTTTTTTGCCCTGTACCTTATCCCTTAATGGGCCGGCAATAGCAGCTAATGCAGCCGCTCCTGCTGGCTCTACTGCTAATTTCTGATCTACAAAGAGTCGATACATCCCCTCACACAACTGATCATCTGTGACTCTAACGACATCGTCTAGATAGGCGTGACACAGCGAATAAGAATAGGGCTCGGCGTTTGGCGCCCCTAAACTATCCGCTATGGTAGCGACTTTCTCTATCGCCACCGGTTTAGCGGCCTTGATGCTTTGAAACATCGAGTCCGCGCCGAAGGGCTCGACGCCATATACCTTAAGGGCTGGATTAATCTGCTTCGCCGCCGCTGAGAAGCCACCCGCCAATCCTCCACCTCCGATCGCTACTACCAAGACCTCTAGATCGGGAACCTGCTCCAGAAATTCAAGCGAGAGACTTCCCGTACCAAGCGCGATTAGTGGCCCCTCAAACGGGTGCATCAGGAAACCACCGTTATCTGCGATATACCTTTGCGCCTCCTTAAACGGGTGCGCGCCGGCCGGGACTATCGTTATCTCTGCCCCTAAGGACTTACACAGTGAGATACGAAACGGGTTTGCCGGCTGCATCATAAATACGCGAGAGCTATATCCCTGTTTTGACGCGGCGAAAGCTGTGGCCGCGCCGTGATTACCCGCGCTCACGGCGACGATCCCTGATTTTAATCTTTCATCAGGGGTATTAGCTACAGTAGTCAGAGCTCCACGAGCCTTAAAAGTACCGGTGTGTTGGAAACACTCAAGCTTTAAGTAAACATCACTTCCCTCTAGCTGCCGCGACAGTTCGCTCATGCTGTTTAACTTAACGACAGGAGTAACGATTAACTTAGACTTTAAGCTCTGATAATTCTCACGGATATCAGCTAATTTTGGTCCTACTGAAGTCATACTCCTCCTAGATAGTTATAAACCGATGCTCTACTCACTCCTAATACTCGCGCTATATAATCAGCCGCGCGCTTCTCCTCAAAAGCGCCGGTCTTGTGTAGCTCTCTAACAAGCCGAGCGCGATCTTCTTTATTAAAGGATTCGATCGTCTTTCCGATCTCTTTAGCGAACTTGTGCGAGAAATCGTTTATTAGACTAGATAGGTCGTGTTTAAAGAGGCGTTTCGGATATTCATCTCCCGACGGCAGTGAGACTAAGAGATTAAGAGCGTCTACGATCCCTGAGAGACGGTGAGTATCGAAATTTATACACAAGAGCGCGCGCGGCTTTTTTTTCTCATCGCGGTGCAGTACTGAGATAGCTTTCAGTACGGTGCCATCTCGGTTCATTTTCTCGTAGGGGCCGATTATATCTCCCTCTACTTCAGGATCAAAGCCGCCCAGATCAGATCTATCTCCAATCTTTCTTCCGGAATAACAATTCTCAATATGAACAACGCGACTAGTCGCTAGGTCGTGAACAACAACCTCGACATATGGCTTAAAGAGCTCCGCGATCCCACGCGCGATGGGACGGAGTTGAGATAGGTAGCTGGGGGAGGGCTGCTTAGGCATTTAGATAGGCTAGTCTAGATTAGACTAGATTGTCAATAACTAGCTGTTATGCTGTTCTCGTCGTTTATGCGAATCCCATGGCTGATAGAGAGAGACCTCATCCTGCCCTGACTATTACCCACATTTTCCAACCATAGATTCATAGAGTTCAGTCATAGAGGCTAGTCGTTGCCAGCCGCGCCACAAAGCGGTGCAACCGGGAGGTGGATCGAGTCTCCTTGAGAGATGGCCACC